>JACUUW010000115.1 GCA_014859075.1 Desulforudis sp. | reverse complement strand
GCCGGTGCTCGCGGGCGATATCCAGCAGCCCCTCCTGTTCGGCCTCCCGGCTCCACCGGGCGATCTGCTCCGGCACGTCCGATCCCGCGACCAGGTCGTACAGGGACGCGGTTAGCTCCCGGACGTTTCCGGGGGCCGCCACCCGCTCCTGAAACTCGCGCAGCCGTCGCGCGGCCCGGCGCCGGATTCCGTTTACGCGTGCCAGCCAACGCCGCTCGGCCTCGTCCGGCGCGCCCGCCTCCAGGGTCGCCGCGCTTAGATACGGCCAGTCCTGGTCGTCGGTCCATTTCGCGCCCCGGATCCCGTGCGCCAGCACATAGTTCTCCAGCAAGTCGACCTCTTCGCGGGAAACCGGGGCCAGGTCGGTCTTCAGCCAGCGGAACACCGGATCATAGGCCCAGTCCGTGTAGACCACCTCCAGGGCCGCCCGGATGAACTCGACCAGCGGGTGGTGCAGCACCAAGCGCTTGCGGTCGATGAAACAGGGGATCCCGTAGTCCGCAAAACCGATCGCCAGCAACTCGTGGTAGTTCTCCAGGTCCCGGACGACCACGGACACCTCCCGCCAGCGGTAACCCCTTTCCCGGCAAAGCCGCCGGATTTCCCGGGCGGCGCTCTCCACCTCGGCCCGCCGGTTGGCGGCCGCCGCCAAGGTCAGGCCGGCATCGCCCGAGTAGACCGCCGCAGGCCGACGGAAGAACTCCCGTTCCAGGTGGGCGATTCCCGGACTGTTCTTGAACCGGGGCCGTTGCCGCTCACCGAGCCGGACCGGCCTCTCCAGCGCGATCCCACCGTGGCGGGCCAGCTCCGCCAGGCGCGCATGGGTCTCTCCGGTCACGTGAAACAGCCCCGCTTCCGCCTCCCGGTCGTGTGACGGGTCGACACACAGCGCCACGCTCACCCGCCCGGCCGCACGCAAGAGCCCCTGGAGCACCCGGAATTCCTGGGGGGTGAACCCGGCAAACCCGTCCACCCACACCTCGCCGCCCGCCAGCGTCCGGCTATGCTCCAACTGCGCCGCCAACAAGGTGAGGTAATCGTCCGGATCCACGTACCGCCCGGCCAACCGCGCCTCAAACTCCTTGTACACCAACCTGAGATCCCGAACCTTTCCCGCCAAGGAACCGGCGCCGGAGCGTCCCGCCAGCAGCCCGCCGGCGCGCTCAAGGTCTTCCGGAGTCACCAGGTAGGTCTTCAGTTCCGAAAGGGCACGCGCTACGGTTCCGGCAAAGCCGAACTGCCGGGCGGCCCGCCCGAACACCGACAACTCCCGCCGCCGCTCCTCCAGTATCCGGCTGAGCAGCATCTGTTTACCCAACTCGCCGATGTGCGGCCGGGCCGCGCCCCCCACTTCCGAAAACACCCGCCAGGCCAGCCGCCGGAAACTAAGGACGTAGGCCCGCATTATGCCGGGAAGACCAGGGGTGAGCGCCAGGGCGTGCTCGGTCTGAAAGGTGGCCTGTTCGGGTACCAGAAAAACGAGCGGCGGCCCGTCGGGGGCCTGCCGCAGTCTCTGCCTGATCTCGTCCAGGCACAGGCGGGTTTTCCCCGCGCCGGCCCGGCCGAGGATGAAACGCAGTGACAACAACTACACCTCAAATCCGCGGTACAAGATTACCCGGGTGCTCGGCCCCGCCAACTGCTCGCCCGGATTGAACTCCCGCGCCCGTACAACACACTGACCCCCGACTCCAGCCGAAGCACGAACACCGCATCCGCGGTGCCGGCCAGATGCTGGTTGTGGGTGGCCACAATGATCTGGCGCCCGAACGAATCCGCAAAAACCTTGAGCAGCCGGGCCACGTGGGAGGCGAAACGGCTGCTGACCTGTTTCACCGGTTCATCAAGCACCAGCGGACCGGACAGCGGAGGCCGGACCAATTCGAGGAAGGCGACCCGGAGAGCCAGGGAAATAACGTCGATTACCCCGCCCCCCCAGGCGGTCGGTGCCGCCTCGGAGAGATCACCGCCGCCGAATTCCGTCACGACCGTGAATTCGGCCCGTGGGGCGGCCCCTTCGGCATACCACCGGATTTTGAACTCGGGAGGCGCCTCAAATACGGTCCGCAAGGCCTGGTTGACCATGTCCGCCACCCGGCTGCACGTTTCATCCCGCGCGCGCGCGGCGGCCACGCCAAACAGGGCGCCCACCCGCTCCCGGGACGCGCGGGCCTCTTCTGCCGCGTTTCCACGGGTCGTGGGGCCCGCCCGTCCGGCTTCCCGCCGGGCCTTCTCCAGCAGGGCCGCCCCCGAAAGGTAGTCCAGCGCTTGCGCCTTGACGGCGTCCGGATCCGCCAGCAAGAACGCCTCTCCGCGTTCGGGAGCGATATGCAGGCAGACCTCGCGGTCCTCCGCCAGGGCAATCAGCGGCAGTTGGAATCGTTCGAGAGTTCTTCCGGACGGCAACGCGTGCAAGCCGGGAGCGCCGCACTCGCCGCCCGCCCGGCCGGGGCCGGTTTCGCCCCCCGGACGGGTGTACTCCCGGACCACCAGGCTCCGATCCTCAAGCACCCCGGTCACCCGGGTGAACCGCCCATCGGTGCGCATGAAACTCTGTGGCGGCGGCTCGTTGAACAACAGCCAGTGGAGCGCCCGGATCACACCGCTCTTACCCTGGCTCGACTCGCCCAGGATTACGTTCAGCCCCGGGGCCAGTTCCAGTTCGGTGTACAGATGTGATTGAAAGTTCTCAATCACCAGGCGTTGCAATTCCGCCCGGTGCGCTTCCTCTTCCCGGTCCTTCGGAACCCTGGCCAGGAGGCTGACCGCCTCCGCGGCCGCCGCCTCCGGAAAGCCTTCGCCGCGTGCCACCTCCGCCAAGAATCCCGGCAGGTCCGGGCCTCCCACCTCTCCGCCCCCGTCCCCCGGCACAAGCGGCTTCCGCCTTTGCCCGCCGCGCACCGTCGGCGGCGCGCCGCTCCCGATCACTTCGTGCCCGGGCCGCGCCGACTTCAGGGGAATCTTGAGGCGGGACGGCCGCGCCCCGGAGAAATCAATAAGCAGCACCTGCGGCCGGCGTTCCAGATCGCGTTTCTGTGCGGACAACCGGACCACCGAACCCGGGTTGATGAACAGGCGGCCCTCCCACTCCACATCCGGGTAACCGAAGTGCGCATGGCTCCCCAGCGTGTAATCGGCTTCGGTGAACGGAGCCACCTGACTGACCAGGGTGTACGGCGTGCCCGGAAAAAACGGGCGGTCCAGCAGCATCCCGTGCGCCAGGTGGATCGCGAAGTCGCAGTTTTCCTTGGTCACACAGTAGTCGAGCAACGGGTCCTGCCGGTCGATATTGTAGTGAAAGGGGGTACCCGTGAGTTGCACGGTCACCCCCCTTTCCTTTAGGTATATCCTCTCCCCCGTCTGCAGCACCCGCAGGCTGCCCACCTCGTGGAGCAACCCGAGCATGGTGTGTTCGAGGGTGGCGGGATTGCAGGCGAAGATGTCGTGATTCCCGGGCACGACGTAGACGGGCACCCCCATGCCGGTAAACAGCTTGACAAACTCACCGACCACCGGCAACTCCGGGCAGGGCTGGTCGAAGAAGTCACCGCCGTGCAGTACGGCATGCACTTCCAGTTCACGGACCAGTCCGGTTACTTCCAGCAGCTTGGCGCGTAGCGCCGCCGGGAAGTCGTCCAGCCGATTTGGCGGGTTACCCGCCCTTATGTGCGTATCGGTTAGGTACAGCAACCGCATGTTCTCTCATATCCCAAGTCGGAGTCCTAACTCGCTTCGTTGGACTCAGATTCTATACTCCCAAAAGGAAATCCTGCCCCATTCCGCCGGCGGCCCCGGCCGGGCCTTCAACCCGGACTGTCCAGCGCCTGTGCCAGTCTTTGCCCCCTGGCCGCCGCCCCGGCCATGATTTCACCATCCCGCAACACCGCCGCCTTCTCGAAAAACCCGGTGACGTCCCATTCCTCGACCATCCTGAACCCGAGCGCCCCCAAGGGCAAGGAAAGCGCGGGGAGGGTCACCCCCCAGGTTTTCCGGGGTCGGCTGTTCACAGACCGCAAACACCAGCGCCTTTTTCCCCGGGCCGCCCAGCCGGCTCGACCAGCGCCGACGGTCCGCGCGCGCGCGCCTCGGCCGCGCCCCGGAGCACCGCCCGGAGAAGCGTGTCGGTATTCCCGCCCGGTCGCGGACTGCCGCTGATCCCCAGAATCACTTTTTGGGTCACCGTACCACCCCCGGCTTAAAGATAACTGACCACCAGGTCACCCACCTCACTCGTGGAAAAGCCCATCCGCCCGGCCGCCAGGCTCTTAATGTGTTTCGCACAGACCTGCTTGACCGCCTCCTCCACCTGGACGGCGGCCCCCGCCTCGCCGAGGTGTTCGAGCAACATACTCCCGGCACAGATCGCGGCCAGGGGGTTGATCACATTCTTCCCGGCATATTTCGGTGCCGAACCGCCGATCGGTTCGAACATGGATACTCCTTCCGGGTTCAGGTTTCCACCGGCGGCGATCCCCATCCCGCCCTGAACCATGGCCCCTAGGTCGGTAATGATGTCACCGAACATGTTGTCGGTGACAATGACGTCAAACCACTCCGGGTTCTTAACCATCCACATGCAGATGGCATCGATGTGGGCGTAGTCACGTGCGATCTCCTGGTACTCTTCGCCCACCTCGTGGAAAACACGCTCCCAAAGGTCGAATGCATACGTCAGGACGTTGGTTTTGCCGCAAAGAGTCACCTTCCGCCCCCGGTTGCGGGCACGGCAGTACTCGAAGGCGAACCGAATGCAGCGCTCAACGCCCTTGCGGGTGTTGATCGAAGTCTGTATCGCCACCTCGTCCGGCGTCCCCCGCTTCAGAAAGCCGCCGCTGCCCGCGTACAAACCTTCGGTGTTCTCCCGCACCACCACAAAGTCAATGTCTTGGGGCCCTTTCCCGGCGATCGGAGTCTGGACCCCCGGGTACAGCCTTACCGGGCGCAGGTTGACGTACTGGTCGAGTTCGAACCGCAGCCGGAGCAAAATGCCTTGTTCCAGGATCCCCGGCGGCACCTCCGGGTGCCCGATGGCCCCCAGGTAAATGGCATCGAAGCTCCGGAACTCTTCCAGCACGTGCGGCGGCAACAACTCGCCCGTACGCAGGTAATACCCGCCCCCGTGTTCAAAGGTGATGGTCTCCAGTTGGAAACCCCGTTTCCGGGCCACCGCCTTGAGCACCTTCAGGCCCTCGCGCACCTGCTCCGGTCCGGTACCGTCCCCGGGGATGACCGCGATTCTGTACACCAAAAACCCTCCTGTCTATCAGCTGTTTCCGGCTCCCTCGTCCACCACGGCGCGCACCAGGGGCCCCGGCGAAAGCACTGTCGGGGACAGAACGTACGCCTCCCTGACCAGGTCGAGCGCTTCCGCCGCGCCCCGCCCGTTTTCGTGGACGGTGGCCAGCGCCTCGCCGGCCTCAACCCGGTCCCCGACCTTGCGCAAGAGCAATACCCCCACCGCCGGGTCGATTTGTTCCCCTTTGACCGTCCGCCCCGCACCCAGAGCCACGGCCGCCCGGCCGACCAACCGCGCGTCGATCCGTTCCACATACCCCCCGGCCGCGGCTACCACCTCACGCCGGGACGCCGCCCCCGGCAACAGGTCAGGCTCGTCCACCACGCGTTCATCTCCGCCCTGGACCCGCACCCAGGCCCGTAGCTTTTCCAGGGCCGCACCCGAGGCCAGGCGCTCGTCAACCAGTTCCCGGGCCGCTTTCAGGCTGCCCGCCCGGCCGCCCAGGTAAACCATGTAGGCCGCCAACTGACGGCAGAGCGCCAAGAGGTCGGCCGGGGGATCGGCGCCGGCCAGCACCGCGATCGCTTCCCGCATTTCCAGGGCGTTCCCCACCGCCCATCCCAAGGGCTCGTCCATGCCCGTGACCAGGGCGACCGTGCGCCGGCCGTGCCGCCGGCCGATCTGAACCATGGCCCGGGCCAGGTTCCTGGCGTCTTCTTCTTTCTGCATGAACGCACCGCGCCCCGTCTTGACGTCCAGCACCACGGCGTCGGCACCCGACGCGATCTTCTTCGACATCACGCTGCTCGCAATCAGCGGGATGCTGTCCACGGTCGCCGTGACGTCCCGCAGGGCGTACATCAGCCGGTCCGCGGGGGTGAGGTTTCCGGTCTGTGCCGTAACCGCGATCCCGACCTCGCGCACCTGGGAGACCATCTCCGGCAGGGTGAGTTCCGTCCGGAAACCGGGAATTGACTCCAATTTGTCAATGGTGCCCCCCGTGTGCCCCAATCCCCGGCCCGACATCTTGACCACCGGCACGCCGCAGGCCGCCGCCAGCGGGGCCACCACCAGGGTGGTCTTGA
>JACUUW010000114.1 GCA_014859075.1 Desulforudis sp. | reverse complement strand
GCTGAGCACGAGACGCCCTACACGATCACCGCGGCGGAGCCGGAGCCACCGGAGGTAGACAAGAGTGCCCTTGAGGCCAAGATCGCTGAAGCCGGGGCTTTGGTCGAGACGGACTACACGCCGGAAACCTGGGGTCCGTTTGCGGAGGCGCTGGCAGCAGCCATTGATGTCTATGAGAATCCGGATGCGACCCAGGAAGAGGTTGACAGCGCGCTAGCTGCCCTGACTGAGGCGATGGCCGGACTGGAAGAAGCATTGGACACCGTAGAGACACCGACGGCTGACCCGTCCGCAGGTGCGGTAAGGCGTGGTACCTCTGTCGAGCTGAGTACTTCTACCGAAGACGCGACCATCTACTATACGACCGACGGGACTGAACCCACAACGGCAAGCGACGAGTATTCAGAGCCGATCACTGTTAATTCGGCTATGACCATCAAGGCTTTTGCAGTTAAGCCGGGTATGATTGACAGTGCTGTAGCAACCTTCAAGTACACGATCAGAAGCGTTAGCGGCGGCGGTGGCGGTGTCGCACCCGTCAGCGGCACCCTGGTTACTACCAGTGGTGGCGAGGTGACCAAGCTGGGAGCGACCATCGAAATCCCGGCCGGCGCTTTGACCAGCAGCATCAGGGTAGAAGTGGCCAAGGTTACCGATACCTCCGACCTGCCGGTACCGGATGACTGTAGACTGGTCAGCGACGTCCTCGACATTACCAAGGACAGATCCGGTGACTTCAAGAAGCCGGTAACCATCACCATGCCGTTCGACAAGGCGGAAGTGGATGCCGACCAGGAAACTGTCAGTATCTACTGGCTAGACGAGGAGGCCGACGTCTGGGTTGAGCTCAAGAACGTAGAGGTGGATTGGGAAGCCGGCAAAGTGAGCGGCGAAGTCGATCACTTCACCAAGTTTGCCGTTCTCGCCACCGCAGAGGTTTCGGATGTACCGGAGCCCCCGGAGCCGGTAGTGCCGACCTTTACAGACATCGTCGGACACTGGGCGCAGCAGGACATTGAGACCATGGTGGAGCTCGGTCTGGTGGCCGGAATCAGCGACACTGAATTCGCCCCGAACCGGACCATTACCCGGGCGGAGTTCGCCGCGCTGCTGGTGCGGGCGGTTGGTATCGATGCCGGCGACGTTACCACCAGCCGCTTTGCTGACGTGAAAGCCGGCGCGTGGTATCACAACGTCGTCAATGCGGCGGCCGACGCCGGACTGGTGAGCGGCTACAGCGCTACTACCTTCGGTCCGAACGACCAGATCACCAGAGAGCAGATGGCGTCCATGGTCACCCGCGCCCTGGCCTACAAAGGCAAGGGTGTGACCCTGACCGATGCGGAGGTCGAGGCCAAGCTGGCCGGATTCAGCGACCGCAATGAGATCGCAGATTGGGCACAGAGAAGCGTGGCTGAAGCTGTGGAGAGCGGCATCGTCGCCGGACGGACGCTTGACACCTTCGCCCCGAAGGCCGACGCCACACGGGCGGAAGGCGCAGTGATGATCCTCCGGATGTACAATCAGATCTAGGAGACGATGCGCTTCAGATGGTGTGGAGGTTGAGGAGTTGCCCTAGGGCAACTCCTTAATTTTCATTATTTGCAGGATGTGGTGGTTAGGTTTCTGATGATGGTCTCTAAAGAAGGATTTAATGGCGGGATGGGAAGCAGGCTGGTAACTATTGTTGAGGGTGGTGTAATAGTGAAGCGAAATGTCCGGGCATTTTTATTGGCATATCTCCCAATAATCTCAATCACCTTATTTTCTTACCACGCGCGCCAGCGGCGGCCCAGGTTGGGCACGGCGAGGGTGCCGTTGACGAATTTCTGCCAGCGGGTCACCGCAATGAACACCCCGGTTTCCCGGCCCCCGGCGATCTCGGGGTAGATTCCGGCGGTGGGGGCGATGACCATGCCGCCGGCGGCCGCCGAGAGTTTCAGCGGGAAACCCTCGCTGGTCAGGTTGCAGCCGAAGAGCTGGATCGTGCAGTTCCGGGCGAACGCGATTTCGCCCCGCGTCACGGCTTCCGCCAGTTCCGGCACGTAGGCCGCCAGGGCGGTGTCTCCCGTACCGGGGGAATGGTAAAACCCGGACATGTTGGTCATTATCACCCCGCGCGGGTAGGCGTGGCTGAAGATCCGGACGTGCCGGACTGCCCCGTGGGTGCGGGTGTAGGCGGCCAGTATTTCGAGGAATTCCTTGCCGTGGTGCGGTTTGATCACGGTGGTGCGGGTCATGCGCGCCCGGTGGTCGAAGGCCGGTTCGTCGCCGTAACCCTGGGCCGACACGGCAAGGTCAACGAATGAAGCACGTCGAAAAGTACTGATTGCTTTCACCTCTCTCTCCGGCGTCCTGAGGGGCGCCGCAAAAAAAATCAAAATCTGACGTCCAGCAGCCGGAGGACATTCTGAATCCGGTTGCAGATGGTAAACTGGTTTGACCCGGCAAAGAGCAGCCCCACCGCCTGGTTCTTTTCGTTTAACACCAGGGAGCCGCTGTCTCCGGGTTTGCTCATCGCGGTCGTCGTGAACTGGTCTTCAAACAGCGCCGAGCGACCCCCCGAGAACTCCACTTTGACGGTGGCGGCGACGTATTCAACCTGCCCTTGAGTCAGCGCGGTGGTACGGCCGCTCTTTTTCACCATATCTCCCACCGCGGCTTCGGCCACGCCCTGCACCGGTCCGATTTCCATAATTTCCGGAGCTACGTCAGCCGCGTTCAGGGGTTCGGCCAGGGCGGCATCGACCAGGTTAACCTGCCATTCCTGTTTGAATACTTTGATGAAGTAGTCCGGACGAAACGTGCGGATCATGGCGTTGAGGTATTTTTCGAATCTGCCGGCGGTCCGGCATGACGGTTCCTGGGTCTCGAAATGAATCGGCAAGAATTTCAGCAGGCGGCCGATGACATCCCGGTCCTGCTGTCCGCCGTCGTGGACGGCCGGCTGCAGGATCGGGTCGCCCGCCTTGGCCCGGCCGTCGTCGCCGGTGGACTCGTTGGCCAGGACGTGGTTGTTGGAGAGGAGCAGGGGGCGCCCGCCGGAACGGGTGTAGACCACGGCTCCGAAGGTTCCGGCGGTGATCCGGAAGTGCCCGATACTTACCCCCGGGGGTGCCGGTCGGTGTTTCTCAAGCCGCTCGTTGTGAATGCGAACGTGCCCGACTTCGACTACGTCGGTGGGCAGGCCGGCCACGCGTTTTGGGATGTGGTACGCGGCCGGTATTTGATCCGGGGGAAGCTTCCTTGATACGAAAACCACCAAGGCCGGTTCCGAGGTGCGCGTTCCACCGACAACCTTGTGGCCCAGTCCAACCCCGACGACGTTTGGGTAGGAAAGCAGCCGGGAACGGTTATCTTCGAGGGCCTGCCGATAAAGCTTCACTTGAACCCAACACCTTTCTGCGTCTTTGGCGAAGTGAAACGGGAAGTGGATTTTATTTGCAAGTTATGTTGGTGGGGGTCGATTGGTGAGCGCCCCCGGTATATTCGCCTTATGGCGGGAAAAAACTAGGCCCTGGAGGGGGTACAGTGCATTTCAAATTGCTGCCCATCATTATCGCCGCCGCGGCTGGGATGACAATGGCGTTTCAGGGCGCCATCAACGCGGCCCTCGGCAAGATTATCGGCCTGCTGGAGGCGACGTTCATCGTCCACCTGGTGGGCCTGGTTTTTGTCGTCATTTTGCTGTTCGTCCTGCAACTGGGCGGTGGGTCCCTGCTGAAAGTGGGGCAGGTACCGTGGTACCTTTTCTTGGGGGGGATCCTGGGGGTAGCTATAGTGTACGGGGTGGTGCGGAGCATTCCCGAGATCGGGGTGGCCCCGGCCACCACCGCGATTCTGGTCGGCCAGATCCTGACGGCGGCGGTTATTGACCATACGGGTTTGTTTGGTCTCAAGCAGATTTCCTTTGCCTGGTACCGGGCGGCCGGGGTTTTTCTCATGGCTGGGGGGGCGTTTCTCTTGTTAAAGAAATAGTTGGGCCAGCCAGACCAGAAGGAGTCCGGTCAGGATTCCAGTCGCGGCCGGCCGGAGGCCAAGGATCATGGAGCGGGGTATCAGCTCGAACAAGGAGATGTACAACATCGCCCCGGCGGCCAAAGCCGAAAGCAGGGATAGGGAAAGGTCGGTTACCTGGATCAGCCCGAAGCCGAGCGCAGTGCCCAGGGGGGTGACCAGACTGAGGGCGGTGGCGGCGACAATGATTTTCGGCGGGGAGACGCCGGCGGCCCGGAGCGGGGCAGCGGTGGCCATTCCTTCGGGGATGTTGTGGAGTCCGATAGCCAGGGCCAGGAAAAGGCCCAGTCCGGCGGTGCCGGCGAAGCCGGCGGCGATGGCCATGCCCTCGGGCAGATCGTGCAGGGCGATACCGAGTGCGACCAGGAGGCCCGTTTTCAGCAGCCGGGATCCGGAGGGGTCAATCAGGGTACCCAGCCCTTTGTCCAGCAAGGCGATGATCAGGATTCCGGACAGCAGACCCACAAAGACCAGTTCGAACCGTCCGGCCTGTAGGGCGGTGGGGAGCAGGTCGCCGGCCGTCACCCCGACCATGATCCCCGCCGCCAAGCCGAGCACCGCCGCCAGGGTGTACCGGTGCGGTGCGCCCAGAGCCAGGACCATCAGGGCGCCCAGCAGCGTACAACCTCCCGCCAGCGCACTCACCATGTAGGCCATCA
Organism: Desulforudis sp.; assembly: GCA_014859075.1. Taxonomy (GTDB): domain Bacteria; phylum Bacillota; class Desulfotomaculia; order Desulfotomaculales; family Desulforudaceae; genus Desulfopertinax. Next base: position 1,779 of record JACUUW010000114.1, on the reverse strand, counting down.
AAACGCCTCCGATTCCTTTCCAAATACCTACGGTCAGGCAGGAATATTTATGCGCCCCGTACAATTCTTTGACGGGAAAGACGCGGTGGACGTAAATGCACATCAAGGCCCACGCCAAGATCAACCTGGTATTGGCCGTCGGTAAGCGCCGTCCCGACGGTTATCACGAAGTGGAGACCGTACTGCAGCAGCTGGAGTTGCACGACCGGTTGGAATTCCGGGCGGCCGACGACCTCTCCCTGGATACCGACAGCCGGGAAGTGCCCTCCGGGCCGGAAAACCTGGTCTGGCGGGCGGCCGTTCTACTGCGGGCGCGGCACAACTGCAAGCGGGGCGCGGCGATCAGGCTTTATAAGTCAATCCCGGTGACGGCCGGCCTGGCCGGTGGTTCCGCCGACGCGGCGGCCACGCTTGTGGGCCTCAGCCGGTTCTGGGGCCTGAACCTACCGTGGGAGGCGCTGCAGGCCTTGGGCGCCGAGCTCGGTACCGATGTGCCCTTTTGTCTGGCCGGCCCGACCGCGCTGGCCCGGGGGCGCGGAGATGTCTTGACCCCTTTGCCGCCGGCTCCGCCCCTGGGGGTGGTGCTGGTGAAGCCTCCTTACGGAGTGTCGGCGGCGGAAGCCTATGCCCGGTTCGACCGTCTTCCCCGGGGGGACAACCCTGAATCATCCCCGGTACTGCAGGGGCTGGCGGCGCGGGACGCCCGCGCGATTGCCCATGGGTTGTCCAACAACCTGGAACCGGCCGTATTTGAGCTGCACCCCGAGCTTGAAACGATCAAGAGGCGGCTCAGGAACTGCGGCGCCCTTGGAGCCTTGATGGCGGGGAGCGGTCCCACCGTCTTCGGGTTGACGCCCGACTTGGCGACCGCCGAGGCGGTTGCGGCGAAGCTCCGTTCCACGGGACTGTCGGTGCTGGTTACGCAGTTTAGAGGTGAGAGGTTGGGCGTGAGTGGCATTTTAGAGCAGCCGGGGTAATACTCTGTGTAGGGGGTTTTTAAAATGGCGGAGGAAAGGCGTTTGCTCCCGGTGAAGCTGGACTCGTACAAGCCGTTGCGGGAAATGGTGTTTGAGTCCCTGCGGGAGGCGATCATCCAGGGTCGGTTGCGGCCGGGGGAGCGGCTGATGGAGCTTCAGCTGGCCGAGGAACTGGGTGTGAGCCGCACTCCGGTCCGGGAGGCCATCCGCAAACTTGAACTCGAGGGTTTTGTGGTGATGGTGCCCCGCAAGGGCGCGTATGTGGCGGGGATCACGGATAAGGACATCACCGAAGTCTTCGAGGTGCGTGCGGCTCTTGAGGCGTTGGCCGCCGGCCTGGCCTGCGAGCGGATCACTGATGAAGAGTTGGAACGGCTTGAACGGTCGGTTGTGCAGATTGCCGAATTCACGGAGCGGCCGGACCTCAACGCTCTGGTCCATGAGGACGCTGAATTCCACGAAATCATCTACCGGGCCAGCCGGAATAAGCGCCTGAGCCAGATTCTCACCAACTTGCAGGAGCAGATCCAGCGTTTTCGGTTGACCACCCTATCCCGACCGGGGCGAACCCGGCAGGCGCTTGAGGAACACAATCAGATCGTCGAAGCGATTTCCGAACGGCGGGTCGAACTGGCCCAGAGGCTGGCCTGGGAACACATTGAGAGTGCGGAAAACAGCTTATTGTGCGCGCTCCGGGAGGAAGAAGACTGTGATTGATTGCCTGTTGCTGGCGGGCAGTCCCAACACCGGACCCCTGCGGGGGGTCAGCCCGGTGGCGCACGAAGCCCTGATTCCGGTCGGG
>JACUUW010000113.1 GCA_014859075.1 Desulforudis sp. | reverse complement strand
CGAGGCACCGGACCTGGCGGCCCGGGTGGCCGCGCACGGGGCCTTCGCCCGCTGGCCGCTGATCGTCCTCACCGACTGCGTGGAAATCGCGCGGGATGAGACGCAATTCCTGTGGGCGGTGTTCACCCGGTTTGAACCGGCGGCGGACGTCCACGCGGCGGGTGTTGCGGTGCGCCGCCATCACCTGCGGTACACCGCGCCGGTGGTGATCGACGCCCGGATGAAGCGGGCCTACCCCCCCGAGGTGGAGCCCGACCCGGAAACGGTGGCTTTGGTCGACCGCCGCTGGCATGAATACTTTAGGTAGCCGATCCGGAGTGCCGGCCTAGTAGGGGAAAAACAGATATTTGGGAGGGGTGCGGGAGATGGACTGGACGCTGGGTCCGGCGGACGTGGTCACCCTGGGGCTCGGGCTCGTGCTGATCTCCACCGGCAACCTGATCATGTTCGCCGACCGGATTATCCGCGCGGCCGGATTCCAGATCCGGGGCATCGCCGACCCGGGCGGCCTGTCGCTGTTCTTGGGCCTCTGGGTTTTTACCCTGGGAATCCTGACCGCCCTGTACCCGGTCGGGGTCCGGTTTCTCGGCCCATACTACGGCTGGGCGCTGTTGGCGCTGGCGGCGCTCGGGGTGCTGCGGATGAGCACGGGCTGTCGAAAGTACCTGAATTCGAACCAAGCCAACAACAAACCGAATCACGAAGGCTGATCTTATTCTGATTCCGGTTTCTTGTTCCCATTCTGGATTCTGAATTCTGGTTTCACCGTGACCTTACTGGTACTTCCCTGCATCACCCAATCCGGCCTCGGACCGAATATTCTCTTGCCGCCGCCTTTATTCGGCGGGGTATTTGACCCACAGGTGGAGATCCTCGAACCGCCCCCCGATGTGGGCGTTGTTGAGCAGGATTCCTCCGTGCCGGTAGCCGAGCCGGTGGAAAACCAGGTTCATTCCGAACGAGCCGGCTCGGGACAGACTCCAGAAACACCGGTAACCCCGGGCCGTGCAGACCTGTTTTATGGCGGCCAGTAAGTGACTGGCCAAGCCCCGGCCCCGGAAGTCCGGGTGGGTCGCAAAATCGGTCATCTCGGCGTGCTGCTGTGCGGGATTCACCTCGGCCGCTGCGGCACCCACGATCCGTCCGTTTTTCACCGCTACCTGATAGATGGTGCCCAAACGCATGGTCAGCGCCAGGTATTCCGGGTCGTCAATCGGCGTCGGATAGGAACGGAACACGGTGCTGAAGAGGACGGCCAACTCGGGAATGTCCTTGGTTCCCGCCGTACGCAGCTCGAAGTCCGCCGCGGGCGGGGCCGTCTGCGGCCGGCACAGAATTTCCGCCAGCGTTTCCAGCTCCTTCTTCAGCAGCCGGCTCTTACACCTTTCCGGCCGGAGATAGCGCATTAGGAAGTAAGCCGTTTCGCCCCGGAAAAACCCTTCGGCCCGGCCCTCACTGACAAACCCGGCGGCGGCCATTTCGGCCGCGTCCGCTTCCCGGGTCGGAATGATGATCTTCCCGAAACCCTTCGCCCGTGCGTGTTGTTCCAATCGGTCGGCAAAGGCGGCATAGTCCCGCACCCGGTACTCGAACACCCACAGCCGCCCACTGGTGTAATCATTCTGCGCGCGAAAGATGTACTCTGCACAGTCCTCCTGTACCAGATTGTCCTGATTGGTAAATAGCAAAAGCAATCACCTCCGGGTGCCAGTTTTAAGTTAAGTAAGTTAAGGGTCAGACCCTTAACTTAAAGGGTGTCGTTTGCGGACGGCCTTAAGTGTAGTCTCCCCGCCGGTCGGCAAAGGCGGCAGAGTCCCGCACCCGGTCCTCGAACACCCACAGCCGCCCACTGGTGTAATCATTCTGCGCGCGAAAGCTGTACTCTGCACAGTCCTCCTGTACCAGATTGTCCTGATTGGTAAATAGCAAAAGCAATCACCTCCGGGTGCCAGTTTTAAGTTAAGTAAGTTAAGGGTCAGACCCTTAACTTAAAGGGTGTCGTTTGCGGACGGCCTTAAGTGTAGTCTCCCCGCCGGTCGGCCCGTATAGCCCCCTCCGGTGCGGCAAAAACTACGGTGGAGGTGGAATTCCTTGAACAAAAAAGAGTTGATCGCGCGGCTGAATTGGTTTTACAGTCTGGAACTCCAACAGGTCGACCTGTATACCGCCCAGTCAAAGCACATGGAAAACACTTACCTTTCCCGCACCCTGGCGCGCATCGCCGTGATCGAGCAGCAGCACGTGGACAACATCGCCGCCGAGCTCCGCAAGCGGGATGCCGAACCCACCAGGCTCGGCACGGTTGTCGCCCCGGTGTTGGGGACGGTCGGGGGCACGGTCACGGGCGCCCTGGGTCCCAAGGTGGTTCTGAAGGCCGGGATTGCCTTGGAGGAAAAGGCGATGCAGGATTACAAGGACTTCATCCTCCGGGCCGGAGATTCCCAACTGTTCCACCTCCTATGGGACAACCTGATCGATGAGGACCTGCATACCGCGTGGTTCATCAACAAGCTTCAAGAACTTGAGTACCGCCATTGACGCACGATTCTGGAGGCGTTTTATATGCCGGCGATTCGCAACAAGGGTTCCTGGCGCGACGTGCCGGACACCGACTGGAACGACTGGCACTGGCAGCTGACCAACCGGATTACCACCATAGAGGAGCTCCGGGGCTTGGTCAACCTCACCCCAGAGGAAGAACAGGGGGTACGCCGCTGCCTGCAAACCCTGCGGATGGCGATCACCCCCCACTACGCCCGCCTGATGGATCCGGACGACCCCGAATGCCCCGTTCGAAAACAGGCAATCCCCATGGCGGCCGAACTGCAGTTCGGCCTGGCCGAAAGCCGGGACCCCCTGCACGAGGACGTCGATTCTCCCGTGCCCGGGGTCACGCACCGCTACCCGGACCGCGTATTGTTCCTGGTCACCGACCAGTGTGCCATGTACTGCCGGCATTGTACCCGGCGCCGCCTGGCCGGCAAAACCGACGAGGCGCTACCGCCCGAACGGATCGGGGCGGCCCTGGAATACATCCGGCGGACCCCGGTCGTCCGGGACGTGCTGCTATCCGGGGGTGACAGCCTGCTACTGTCCGACGACCGGCTGGGCGATCTCCTGGAGCGGCTCCGGGCCATCGACCACGTCGAAATCATCCGGATCGGCAGCCGGGCGCCGGTGGTGGTGCCCCAGAGAATCACCCCCGCGCTTTGCGACCTCCTGCGGCGCTTCCACCCAGTCTACTTGAACACCCACTTCAACCACCCCAAGGAAATCACCCCGGAGGCGGCCGAAGCCTGCCGGATGCTCGCGGACGCGGGCGTTCCGCTCGGAAACCAGAACGTGCTGCTGCGCGGGGTGAACGACTGCCCTTACGTCATCAAGGACCTGATGCACGCCCTGCTCCGGATGCGGGTGCGCCCCTATTACCTTTACCAGTGCGACCTCTCCCCGGGCCTGGAACACTTCCGCACCACGGTGGCCCAGGGAATCGAAATCATCGAACTGTTACGCGGCCACACCTCCGGCCTCGCCGTGCCCACCTACGTCGTCGACGCCCCGGGCGGGGGCGGGAAAATCCCGGTCGCCCCGCAGTACCTGATTTCCCAGGCGGAACGCAAGGTTATACTGCGCAACTATGAGGGCGTCATCTGCGCTTACACCGAGCCCGAAGAACGCGCCAAACCCTGCCGCGACTGCGAGACGTGCGACCGCCTGGCCTACCGTGAAGGCATCGGGCTGGAGAAGCTGTTCACCGGTGCCCAGGTCAGCCTGGTGCCCAAAGGCACGGTGCGCGAGCGGCGGCGCCGGAGTTACTGCTAGTTGGCGCCGGCGTTTTTTTTCCTCCCGACACTTTCGGCCAAAAAGTCCGCCAGATCGGTCAAACGCCCGCGGTGATCGGGTCGGCGGAACCCGCCGCCCGGCCTGCTGACCAGGCAGTCGACCACCAGGTAGGTCCGGATGCCTAGGTCCTGGGCCACCAAATCCTCCTCAGGGTCGTTGCCGGCCATCAAGCATTGTTCCGGTCCGGCCCCGAGGCGGTCCAAAATCTGTTGGTAGTAGTGCGTTTGGGGCTTGCAGAAGTGCATGTTCTCGTAGGCGGTTACCAGCCGGAACGGGAAATCGGCGATCCCGGCCCAGCGCAGCCGTTCTTCAATGGCCATGCGCGGGAAAATCGGGTTGGTGGCGATCACCAGTTCGGCGCCGTACTCCACGGCACGGGTGCAGACCATCCGGGCCGTGGGGGTGGGGCGCGTCACCGGGGCCAGTTGGGGAAACTCTTCACGGTAAAACCTTTCCAGAATCGGCAGGATCTCCACTTGATCCAAGCCCGTCCGCCCGACAAAGTCATCCCAGAAAACGTCGGCGTTCGTTCGCCGTGGGTCCAGGTTTTCCACCATGGCCTGGGTGGAGGCCAACAGGCACTTCGCAAACCGGTCCGGGGCGATGTAGGGCGCCATCCTGGTCGACACCGCCCGGAGATAGGCCGTGAGGAACTCGTGCATATCCATTGGCAGCAAGGTCCCGTCCAGGTCCAGAAGCAGGTATTTGTAAGACATGCCGTACCCCCCGCTCCGCCCATTATACCAAAACGGCCGGGTGAAAAACCACCCGGATCGGACTATGGCAATACAGCAATTGGAAATATGCCTTGAGTCGATTAACACCGTGTGCTAAAATAGGGCAAGTTTTTGTCTTATCCGACAATGTGGGAAGGCGGCGATATGCTTGCCCGACTTGGTACGCAACCGCTACCTGACCGTGCAGCGCGACCCCGACGGCCTGTCCGTCCAGACCGTCCAGTGCGGCACGGCCACGGAAGCCAGCGCCCGACTGCTGGTGGATCCGCATACTTTTGTTATTAGTGCGGCGCAGTGGGAGTGGCACCGGCCCCCCGATTCGCAACCGCGGGAAAGCACTCCCGTGCCGGAGTTGGTGGGAGTCGAGGCTTACTTCCAGAAGGGGGCCTCGGCCTTCCGGGCGGCCCTGGCCGAGTACCCCAACCTGGCCCGCGAGCTGTTTATTGAAAACATCCGCGCCCTGATTCAGGCCGAGTCCTTTCTCTACGCCGAACGGGGTTATCCGACGCTTGACGCCTACGTTGAGTACTGGAAGGGCTTCTACCGCGGTTCCTGTCGGTACTACAGCAACCCGGACCGGGTGGAGGTCGGTTGGGGGCGGTACGTCGGCCGGCGCACGGGTATAAACCTTTTCAACCGTTTTGAATCCCTGTCCCGGAGTCTCGCCGCGGACGCGCTGACGATCCGAGCGTTGCTGAGTGACTCCTTCCACGAGATGGTCCTGACACTGGTACTGGACCCTGAGAACCAAGAGATTAAGCGGGCGAAAGGCGGAGTACTTCGGGCCCCCGACCGGGTTTGTTTCGAATCGCCGGCGCTGGTGTCCGGCCTGGAGGGGGCGGTGTTGACCGGAAAGTCGAAGAAGGAAATCGCCCCCCTGATCGGGGGGGCGCAGGGTTGCGTACACCTGATCAACTTGGCCGCCGCTTCGGCGGAGATTGCCGCGGGATAGGCTAGGCTGGTGTCTCGCTCTTGGGCTTTTTCTTTGGTTTCTTCCACGGCGAGTGACCCATCCGTTCATAATAGTCCGTGGCCTGAAACACGGCGTTGAGGCTGAAAAACGGCATTTCCAGGTCTTTAGGGGCCTGGTCGGCCGACAGGTATCGCTCCGACATCGCGATCAGCCCTTGGCGTCGGCAGACCAGATAGGCGATTGACTCCGCCTCAATCTCGGCGGCATCGTACGGAACACTGGTGTGGTCGTTCCACCAAGCCTGACCGTCCACTCCCAGGTGACCACAGAAGATGTGGCCGAGTTCGTGCGCCAGTGTCGAGTACCTTTCCTCGATCGTATGGTCAGCGTTCAGCGGTTTGGCTTCCAAATAGTCTGGAATAGTATTGGAGATAAATGGGTATCGGCTTAACGAGGGTATCTAAGAATTTTTCGGTGCGGGGTCGGCCGGGAAGCCGAGGTGCAGGCGCTGACGGCCCCGGCGGTGGGTCGGACCGCTGTTCTCCAACAACATGAACCGTCCCTGACCCCGGCAGGAGAGAGTGTCCCCGGTCTTCACCTGAGCGTCGGGGCCGGTCTCCGGCCGCCAGTTGAGGCTCACCCTGCCCTGACGAATAAACTCGGCCGCCCGGCTGCGGGAGAGGTTGAAGGCGGCGGCGATCACCGCGTCCAGGCGCGGTGAGGCCACCGTCACCGTTTTCACCCGCGGGGGCGGGGGTGCCGGCAGATCTTCCCCAGCCGGGACCAACTCGACATTGACGGTCCATCGGCCCACCCGGCTGCGGGAGAGGTTGAAGGCGGCGGCGATCACCGCGTCCAGGCGCGGTGAGGCCACCGTCACCGTTTTCACCCGCGGGGGCGGGGGTGCCGGCAGATCTTCCCCAGCCGGGACCAACTCGACATTGACGGTCCATCGGCCCACCCGG
>JACUUW010000112.1 GCA_014859075.1 Desulforudis sp. | reverse complement strand
TTTGGCTTCGGTGCGTATGGTCTCCCGATACGGTATCCGCAGCGGGTCAAGGACCACGTCCAACCCGTATTTCCGCTTAAAACGGTCCACGATGATCTCCAGATGCGCCTCACCCATGCCGGTGATTACAGTCTGCTTGGTCTCGGTGTTCTTACTCACCCGGATGGTCGGCTCTTCCTCCACGACCCGCGCCAACGCGGTGGACAGTTTGTCCTCGTCCCCCTTGCTCTTTGGCGCGATGGCCAGTGACAGGGTGGGCTCGGGAAAGTCGATACCGTCCAGCACCACCGGTTTTTCCTTGGTGCAAAGGGTGTCACCGGTACCGGTTTCCTGAAGCTTCACCAGTACACAGATGTCTCCGGCCGGAGCGGCCTCCGCGGGCTGCTGATTCTTGCCCCGCGCGTACAAGACCTGACCGATTTTTTCGGTCTTCTCCTTGTTGGCGTTGTAAACCTGACTGTCACTCTTCAGCTCTCCCGCATACACCCGCACAAAGTTCATGCGTCCGACGTACGGGTCGGCAAGCGTCTTGAACACCAGGGCCGCCAGCGCCGTCCCGGTCTCCACCGCGGGGGCCGGGAAATACCGCGCCGCCGCACTGGCGACCAGGTCCACTCCGATGTTCTTCGTCGCCGAGCCGGCGAAAACCGGGATGAATTTACCGGACACGAAGGCGTCGGTCAGTCCGATGTTGACTTCTTCCGGAGTGAGACCCTCACCTTCCAGGTACTTTGTAAGGTAGTCGTCGTTAGCCTCGGCTGCCGCCTCGATCAGTTGCTCGCGGTACTCCTCGACCACCTCCTGCAGGTCGTCCGGAATCGGCACTTCTTCAGGCTTGCCGTTCGTGTACTTCAAGGCTTTGCTCTCTACCAGATCGACCACGCCCTCGAAGGCTTCGGCCGCGCCGATCGGAAGCTGAAAGGGGACGAAGTTGGTCTCGAATTTCTCCTTGAGCGCGCCCAGCACCTTAAAAAAGCCGGCGTTCTCCCGGTCGAGCTTATTGACAAATACCAAGCGCGGGAGCCTGCGCTCCTCGGCCATGTCCCACGTAATCTCGGTCATGACCTCAACGCCGTCAACGCCGGAAACCACGACCAGCGCCCCGTCAACCACACGGAGCGCACCCGTGACCTCACCGACAAAATCAGAGAACCCCGGAGTGTCCAGGAGGTTCAGCTTCACGCCGTTTAATTCCACCGGAACCAAGCTGGTGTGGACGGTCATCCCGCGCTTGATTTCTTCCGGGTGGTAGTCGGCAACCGTGGTGCCGTCCTCGACGCGTCCAATTCTGGTGGTGACCCCGGCATTGAAAAGCATCGCTTCTACCAAAGAGGTTTTGCCTGCTCCACCGTGGGCGACGACGCCCACATTCCGGATCCGGTTTGCCTCGTAGTTTTTCACATAAAAAGCCCCCTCTTTGTCAATATAATGATCTCCTGGAAGAATTACTTCTATTCTTCTCTGAGCATGCCTACGCTCTACCAGGTGAAAGAACAAAACATACTTCTACAATCGGCGGCGAATTCCTTGTGTTAGGGTTGAGATTTTCGGGAACGTCAACCAACATAGGTCCAGCCGCCGGGACATAAATATTAACTGCCCTGAATCCAAAACTTGGAGAAAGCTATGGCCAGGCAACAGTCGGTAACCAAGGGTACTCTGGTCCTTACGGCTTCCAGCCTGTTCAACCGGGTGCTAGGTTTTGCGTACCAAATCCTGATGGTCCGGCTTTTGAAAGCCGAAGGTATCGGGCTTTTCAGCATGATCTACCCGGTCTATGTACTTTTCCTGGTGGTGGCCAGCGCCGGCATTCCGGTTGCGCTCGCCAAAATGGTGGCCGAGGAAAACGCCCGCAACAACCTCGCCGCAGCCTATCGCATCTTCAGGATTTCCCTGGGCTTCATTTTGGGCTCCGCGCTGCTGCTGACGTCGGCCATCCTCGTCTACGGCCCCCGGATGCTGGCGTTGGCCTTCGACAATCCGAGTGTGTACCCCGCGTTTGTGGTCCTTACGCCGGGCATCCTGATCGTCTCGGTCTGTTCCGCCTTTCGTGGCTTTTTCCAGGGTCTCCAGAGCATGACTCCGACGGCGGTAACCCAGGCGGTTGAACAGACGGTGCGGGTGGTGTGCGGACTTCTCTTGGCCTACTTGCTGATGCCGGGAGGGATCGCTTGGGCCACGGCGGGGGCCTCGGCCGGCGTGGTCCTCGGGGAAACGGCTGGTTTGCTGCTGATGTTGGTAATTTTCGTTACCCGACGCCCCTCCGCCGCTCCCGGACCTCAGTTTATCGAGCCTTTGGGGATCACCTGCCGGCGGATATTCAGTCTTGCCGGCCCGGTTACCTTATCCAGGGTGGTGTCCACCGCCCTGCTTTCAGTCGACGCCGTGGTCATTCCGAAACGGCTGGTGGCGGCCGGTCTCCAGACCGCCGAAGCCACCGCCGCCTACGGGAAACTGGCGGGAATGGCGGCGACCATGTTGTTTACGCCTTCCATCCTGACCATCTCCCTGGCCACCGCCCTGGTCCCGGCCGTCTCCAGCGCCCACGCCCGGGGCGATGCCGGGCTCTTGCTCGTCCGGGTGGGCTCGGCGCTGCGCCTGACGCTGTTGATCGGCCTGCCCAGCGCGGTTATTTTCCTGCTCCTGCCCAACCACATCTGCGGCCTCCTTTTCGGTTATCCGGACGCCGGCGTGATCCTGGCCTTTCTGGCCCTGGGCGGGCCTTTCCTGTACGTCAGTCAGACAACCACCGGGATTCTCCAGGGAATGGGCAAAGCGACCCAACCGCTGGTGAACCTTCTGCTCGCCTCGGTCTTCAAAATTATGGGGATATGGTACCTGACCGCCCTTCCCGGCTTACACGTGAAAGGTGCCGCGCTGGCCCTCTCGGTCCACTTCGTGGTCATGGCCGTGTTAAACCTGCGGGACGTCCGAAGATTTACCGGTTTCCGGCTTGATTACGTCACAGTTGGCAAAGCGGGGATCGGGGCCCTGGCGATGGGTAAGGTTATCCATTGGTTGAACCCGGCACCCGACAGTGTCCCGGCCACGGGGTTGGCCATCTTCGTCGGCCTGGCCGTCTACGCCGTCATAATTGTCTATTCCGGAGCCCTGGCACGTGAAGAAATGACGCGACTGCGCCGCCTCATGCACCAGTTGATGGGGAAAAACAGAACACCTTAATCGTACTCCATCCACTCAATGGACCAGTCCTTGAGCACTTCAATCGCCCGGTAGTCAGTTAAGTCAAAGTGCACCGGCGCGATGGAGATATAGCCGTCCCGGACTGCGGCGATATCGGTGTTGGGGTCGTGACTGTCGGGGCTGAAAGGCTTGCCGGCCATCCAGTAGTAATCCCGGCCACGGGGATCGGTACGCCGGTCCACGGCGTTGGCATAGCGCAGGTTGCCCAGCTTGGTGATTTTGTGCCCAACCGGCTTGCCGGGCGGCACGTTGATGTTCAGCAGCGTGCCCGGGGCCAGTTTTTCTCTGTGTCCCAAGATGAGCGGCACCAAACGACGGGTAAAAGCCGCCGTGTATTCGAAGGCCGGTTCACGGTGACTGGCGAGTGAAACCGCCAGCGCCGGCACGCCGTTGATCAGACCCTCCATGGCGGCGGACACGGTGCCGGAATACAGTACGTCCGTACCCAGGTTGGGCCCGTAATTGATGCCCGAGATGACCAGGTCCGGCATTTCGGGCAGAAGTGACTCCAGCCCCAGCTTGACACAGTCGACCGGGGTGCCGTCGACAACCCAGCCCCGGCAATTCCCCGGGTTGTAGCAGGCCTCGCGCACACGAATGGGCCGGTGTACCGTAATGGAATGGCCCGTGGCACTCCGTTCCCGGTCCGGCGCAATGATGTAGATTTCCCTGGCCAGGTCGGCCAGCGCGAGGCGCAGGCTTTCCAGACCGGCGGCAAAAATGCCGTCATCGTTGGTCAGCAGTAACCGCATGTAAATACCACAACTCCACTCAGGTCTGATATATGGTAATCACCATATTCCCATCCTCGTCCTTGGACAGCCCGAAGATGATATCGCGGTCCTTCAGAGTCTTGTTCAGGAAGTCCACGATCTTATACATCTCGTCACAGGGCTTGAACACGCAGGAAGCCAGGCGAACGAGGCCCACACCGCTTCCGGTATCCGCCACCGGCACTCCCTCCTCCGGTTATCGGTCCTTAATCAATGCCAGGGCTTCCGTCCGCGTCTTCGCGTTTCTTTCGAAGATGCCACGTACCGCTGAAGTCACCGTTTTGGCACCGGGTTTGTTCACCCCGCGCATGGTCATGCACATGTGCTCCGCCTCGACCACAACCAGGACCCCGTGGGGCTCAAGCCTTCTCATTATAGCATCCGCGATTTGGGCGGTCAAACGCTCCTGGAGCTGAGGCCGCCGCGCATACCCGTCAACCACGCGGGCCAGTTTCGAGAGCCCGGTGAGTACGCCCCGGCGCGGGATATAGGCGACGTGGGCCAAGCCGACCACGGGCAGCAGGTGGTGTTCACAGACCGAGAACATCGGAATGTCCTTGACGAGGACGAGTTCCTCATGGTTCTCGGTGAAGAACCTTTCCAGCACCGCCTCCGGGTCGCTCTCCAACCCCGCGAAGATTTCGGCGTACATTCGCGCCACCCGCTTCGGGGTATCCCGGAGTCCTTCCCGGTTGGGGTCTTCACCAATGCCCTCGATAATCATAGTGACCGCCTGTTCTATCTTGTGCGCGTCCACTGCTTCCGCCTCCCTCAAAGAGTCCTTCATTTCCAACGTAAGTCAAGGGCTCACACCTTCCATTAAGGCACCCCCAGCAACCGGTGAGCCTGGGGTATCACCCGCACGTCAGGCAATCGATTCAGGCAGCGCTCCTGCATTTCCAGCAGGCGTTTTGCCGGCGGCGGCGTCCTTTTCGAACCCGGCGTGACCGGCTGTAAGACCAACGGTGTCTTTTCCGCCACGCCACCGATCAGGGCGCAGACTTCATCCAGTTCGGCGTCGCGGGTGTCACGCCCCACCACGGCCTTGACAAACACCCGCGCCGGAGACACGGCGTGCAGGAACGCGCGGTGTACCGCCTCCGGGCAGGGATACCCCGTAACACTCGACAGCTTCACGTCCATCGCCACGATATCCACCAGCCCGCCCAGTCGCGCCATGGCCTTCGGGAGCGTGCCGTTCGTCTCCAGGTAGCGGAGAGTGCCAAAGTCGCGGAAGCGGGTCAGGAAAGCCTCCAGAAAGTCCGGGTACAAGAGCGGCTCGCCGCCCGTGAGCGCCAGTGCATGATACCGCGGGGCCACCGCGTCGGCGGTCCATGCCAGCAGGGCGTCGACGGTAACCGGGTTCGGCGCCCAGAAGTAGTCTTGCTTCCCGGGGTTTTTTTCGATCCGGCAACGGGGACCGGCCGTGGAAGGCGTGTCGCAGTAGTCACAGGACAGGTTGCAGCCCGCAAAACGCACAAACCGGTGCCGGTAACCCACATACGGGCCTTCACCCTGGATCGAGGTAAACACCTCAATGAGCGGCGCCTTCATAGGCACTAGCGCACCGCACGCACTTTGCAGCGCGCCAGAGCGGAGCTTCTGATCTCATTAACGTAGGCCCGGCAAATATACTGCGCGAGTTCCCACACGTCTTCTTCCCCGAGACCAAACTCCCCCAATCCCACCGCCGGCACCGGCACCCCCGCGGTGGTGACGTTCAACCCCGTGTGGACAATGGTACTTACCGGTGTCAGGGTCGCGATCGACACGGAAAGCTTCCGGTCGCCGAGGAAGAGGTCATCACCGTCGCGGCGCAGGTTGACCGCGGTCATGCCGGCAGTCAGGTCCCTGATGATGGCCATTAGCAGACGTTGGCGGTAGACCGTCTTTTCCAGGTCCAAGTCGAAATGCTCAACGATGAAGTGCTGCATGTCGGGACTGAAGATGGGAGCGCGGTCCAGCTGATCCCGAATGTCCACAAGCGCATCGACGTCCACCTGACACGGGCCCCTGAAGGTGACGATGCTGTCTCCCTGAATGTTGAAAGTACGCAGTGCCCAGAGCGATGTCAGCTGACTGCCGTCATATTCACGGAAACCCTTATCTATAAAAATGTGCACCAGCGTTCACCTCACTGACTTTTCCCGGCCCGCTCCAGACGCCTGCAACTCTCGCACTTCCCGCAGGCCTGCTCACCGTCGCGATAGCAACTCCAGACCAGCGACCAGGGCACCCCCAGTCGCCGGCCGAGAGAAACGATCTCGGCTTTGTCGAGAAACTGGGTATAGCACACCACCCGCACCTCCGTCAGCGTGGAGTAAGTGAGCGAATGGTTTACGGCGTCGACGAAGTGACGCGAGTTGTCCGGGAAGGTTCGGGCTTCCTCCCGGTTGAAACCTACTACGATACGGCTGCAACCCAGGGCCTCGGCAAAACAGGCGGCCACGTTGATCAACAGGCCGTTGCGGTTCGGTACCCACACCCGCCGCGCCGAGTCCGCACACCACTCGGTGTCGTCCAGATCCCGCGCCTCCGG
>JACUUW010000111.1 GCA_014859075.1 Desulforudis sp. | reverse complement strand
GAGGTCTCACTTCTATTTCCGACCTCGCATCACCTACTTAAACCTTACACTCACGTAGGCGCGAATAAGGCCGGGGTGCGCATCGACCCAATCTGCTTCGGATACACTAAAAAGCGCCCGGGAGGGCGTTTAAAATTACCTAGTATAGTAAGGCAGGGTTTTATGACGATACAGGTGATTCGCCCGCTTTGCCGGTTGGCCCGGTTGTACGGTGTACAGACCGCGTACCGCGACGTTGCGGGTGAGCGCCGGGAAGCCCACCCGGAGGCGCTCCTGGCTGTGCTCCGGGCTTTGGGCGCCCCGGTGGCGGAACTGACCGACGTCGCTGAGGCACTCAGGGAACGCCGGCAGGCGCTGTGGCGGCGGGGCTGTGAGCCGGTGGTGGTGGGGTGGTCTGGGAAACACCTGTACATTAATCTGCGGCTGCCTGTGGACCGGGCCGGAGGCAGGGCGGAATGCCGGCTCGAACTGGAAGGCGGGGAGGTGCGGTGTTTTTCCTGCGACCTGGGCCGCCTGCCCGTGTTGCGGACGGCGGCGGTGGAGGGCGTGGACTACGTGGTCCGGCAGCTTGTTCTGCCCCCGGGGCTGCCGTGGGGATACCACCGGCTGACGCTGGCCTTCCCTGTTGGTACGTGGCAAACTCTGGTCATAAGCGCACCGCAGGAGGCCTTTACGTTTCCCGCCGGGGCCCCGGGGCGGACCTGGGGAATCTTTCTGCCGCTCTACGCTCTGCAGTCGGAACGGGATTGGGGAGCCGGAGATTTCGGCGACCTGGAGAACCTTGTGCGCTGGGTGCAGCATCTGAATGGGGGGCTGGTGGGCACCCTTCCGCTCCTGGCCGGCTTTCTGGGCGAACCTTTTGATCCGAGTCCGTACGCGCCGCTGAGCCGGCTTTTCTGGAATGAATTCTACCTGGACGTGGACCGTGTCCCCGAAATGGAAGTTTGCCCGGCGGCCTTGAAGTTGGTGGACTCCGCGGAGTTCCGGGAGGAGACGGCGGCCCTTCGGGCTGCGCCGCTGGTGGACTACCGCCGCGGGATGGCCGCCAAGCGCCGGATGTTGGAACTGCTGGCGCGCTGCTGCTTCGCCGGGGACTCGGGGCGTTTGCCGGCGCTGGAGCGCTGGGCGGCGACGCATCCGTCGGCGCGGGACTACGCCCGTTTCCGGGCGGCCGGGGAAACGCAGCGTACGGGGTGGCCGGTCTGGCCGGCCCGGATGCGGGACGGCTTGCTCGAGGCTGGGGATTACGATTCCGACGCCGAACGATACCACCTGTACGTACAGTGGCTGGCCGACGAGCAGCTGCAAGCTTTGTCGGCCCGGGCACGACGCCGCGGGCCGGGGTTGTGCCTGGACCTGCCGTTGGGGGTCCACCGCGACGGGTACGACACTTGGCGCGAACGCGACGCTTTTGCACTGGAGGCCGGCGGCGGTGCACCGCCGGACGCCTTTTTCGAGCAGGGGCAGAACTGGGGCTTTCCGCCCTTGCACCCGGAGGGGATCAGGGAGCAAGGCTACCAGTACTACATCGCCGGGCTGCGCCACCATCTCCGGCACGCCGGCGTTCTGAGGATCGACCACGTGATGGGCCTGCACCGTCTGTTCTGGGTGCCCCGGGGCATGCCGGCGCGCGACGGGGTGTACGTGCGCTATCGGTCGGAGGAATTCTACGCCGTTTTGGCCCTGGAATCCCACCGGCACCGGACACTCATTGTGGGTGAGGATTTGGGTACCGTGCCGCCGGAGGTGCGGACGGCCATGGCCCGGCACAAGATCCAGCGGATGTATTTGCTGCCGTTCGAACACGCTCCGGACGCCCGGAAGGTGTTGCGCCCCGTGCCGGCCGACGCCCTGACCTGCCTGAACACTCACGACACGCCAACCTTCGCTGCTTTTTGGTCTGAAAAGGAGCTCGTGGATCGGGTTACCCTGTGTCTTTTCCTGCGTCGGCGGGGCTGGCCCGAGGTGCCACCGGACGAAACCGGGGCCGTGCTGCGGGCCTGCCTGGCCAGCCTGGCGGCAAGTCGGGCCCGGGTGGTGTTGGTGAACCTGGAGGACCTCTGGCTGGAGACCCGGCCCCAGAATGAGCCGGGCACGGGGCCGGAACGCCCCAACTGGCGGCGGAAAGCGCGGTACCGGTTCGAGGAGTTCAGCCGGATGCCGACGGTTCTGGCGGCACTGCGGGAAATCAATTATCGGCGAGGTGGGGATGGACCCAATGACGAGACACGACGTCACGCTCCTGACCGAGGATGACCTGTACCTGTTCAACGAGGGGAACCATTTCCGTCTGTACGAGAAACTGGGGTCTCGGCCGTGGAGCGTGGACGGGGTATCGGGAACCTATTTCGCGGTCTGGGCACCGAACGCCGAGCGGGTCTCGGTAGTCGGGGAGTTCAACGATTGGACCCCGGACAACAGCCCGCTACGGGCCCGGGGCCTGTCCGGCGTCTGGGACGGGTTCGTTCCGGGGGTGGAGCAGGGCACCCGCTACAAGTACCACCTGGTGTCGCGCTGGGACGGGTACCAGGTCGAAAAGGCCGACCCCTTTGCTTTCTATTGCGAAGTGCCGCCGTTGACCGCCGCGGTAGTGTGGGACCTGGAATACACTTGGGGGGACGAGGAGTGGATGTCCCGGCGGCACGCCGCCAACGCCGCCAACGCCCCCTGGGCGATCTACGAAGTGCACCTGGGTTCCTGGATGCGGGTGCCGGAGGAGGGCCACCTGCCGCTTACCTACCGGGAATTGGCACCGAAGCTGGCGGCGCACGTGATGCGGTTGGGGTTCACCCATGTGGAGTTCCTGCCGGTCATGGAACATCCCTTTTACGCCTGCTGGGGCTACCAGAAGACCGGGTACTTCGCGCCCACCAGCCGCTACGGGACGCCCCGGGATTTCATGTACCTGGTCGACTACCTGCACCGGCACGGGATCGGGGTGATCCTGGACTGGGTGCCGTCTCATTTCCCGAACGACGGACACGGGCTGGGCTACTTCGACGGGACGCACCTGTTCGAGCACGCCGATCCGCGGGAGGGATACCATCCGGACTGGAAGAGCTGCATCTTCAACCATGGACGGCACGAGGTGCGCAGCTTCCTGATTTCGAGCGCGCTGTTCTGGTTGGACAAATACCACGTTGACGGCCTGCGGGTCGATGCGGTCGCGTCCATGCTCTATCGGGATTACTCCCGCCGGGACGGGGAGTGGGTTCCCAACGTGTATGGCGGCCGGGAGAACCTGGAGGCCATCAGTTTCCTGCGCCGCCTGAACGAAGAGGTTTACCGGAACCACCCGGACGTGCAGGTGATGGCCGAGGAATCAACCGCCTGGCCCATGGTCTCCCGGCCGACCTATGTCGGCGGACTGGGCTTCGGGATGAAGTGGGATATGGGCTGGATGCACGACACTCTGAAGTACATGGCCAGAGATCCGGTCCACCGCAAGTACCACCACAACGACCTGACGTTCCGTTCGCTTTACGCGTTTACCGAGAACTTCATTCTCCCTCTTTCCCACGACGAGGTGGTACACGGCAAGGGCTCGCTTCTGGCTAAAATGCCCGGGGACTACTGGCAGCAATTCGCCAACCTGCGGCTGCTGTACGGTTACATGTACGCCCTGCCTGGCAAAAAACTCTTGTTCATGGGCGGCGAGTTCGGCCAGTGGCGGGAGTGGGATCACGACACCAGCCTGGACTGGCACCTGCTGGACCACCCGTTGCACGCCGGCCTGGAGCGTTGGGTGGAGCACCTGAACCGGCTGTACCGGGACGAACCGGCGTTGCACGAACTGGATTTCTACCGGGAGGGCTTTGCCTGGATCGACGCTGGCGACGTGGAACAGGGCGTGGTCAGCATGCTGCGCCGGGGGCGGTCCACGGACGACCTGGTGCTGGCTGTTTTCAGTTTCACTCCGGTGCCCCGCCGCCACTACAGGGTCGGTGCCCCGCGCGGCGGGCTCTGGCATGAAGTGCTGAACAGCGACGCCGGGGAATACGGGGGCAGCGGCGTGGGCAATCTGGGCCGGGTCGAGGCCCATGCGATTCCGCAGCACGGCCGGGAGCATTCGTTGGACCTTAACCTGCCGCCGCTGGGCGCGATATTTCTGAAGAGCGAAGGAGTGGAGTCGTGACACGGCAGGTACGGCTGGGGGCCGTCTACCTGGGGGACGAGCGGTGCGCCTTCGGGGTCTGGGCGCCGTTCGTCGAAGACGTGGCGGTGCATATCGTGAAACCGCGGGAAAGACTGGTACCGCTTGCCCGGAACGAAAAGGGTTACCACCACGGAGTGGCGGACGGGGTCGGCCCCGGCACTCTGTACTTCTACCGACTGGACGGCAAGGAACGGCCCGATCCGGCTTCCCGCTGCCAGCCCCGGGGTGTGCACGGCCCGTCGGAGGTGATCGACCCGTGCGCTTATGCATGGGGGGACGAATGCTGGTTCGGCCCCAACCTCCGAGAATTGGTGCTGTACGAACTACACGTGGGCATGTTCACGCCGGCGGGAGACTTCGACGGCATCGTTCCACACCTCGACGGACTGCGGGAACTGGGGATCACCGCCCTGGAACTCATGCCCGTCGCCCAGTTCCCGGGCAACAGGAACTGGGGGTACGACGGGGTTTTTCCGTTCGCGGTGCAGCACTCCTACGGCGGGCCGGAGGGTTTGCGGCGGCTGGTGGACGCCTGCCACGGGCGCGGGATGGCGGTGATCCTGGACGTGGTGTACAACCACCTGGGGCCGGAGGGGAACTACCTGGGGGATTTCGGGCCCTACTTCACCGAACGGTATCGGACCCCTTGGGGAACGGCCCTGAACTTGGACGGCGCGGGGAGCGACGGGGTGCGGCGATTTTTCATCGAGAATGCGCTCTTCTGGTTGGAGGAGTTTCACATCGACGGCCTCCGGCTCGACGCCGTCCACGCCATCACGGATACCGCGGCACTGCCTTTCCTGGAGGAATTGACGGCGGCCGTCCACCGGCGGGGTGAGGAGTTGGGGCGGCGGGTGTGTGTGATCGCCGAAAGCGACCTGAACGACCCCCGGTTGATCAAGCCGCGGGAGTTGGGTGGGTACGGAATGGATGCCCAGTGGACCGACGACTTCCACCACGCCCTGCACACTCTGTTGACCGGAGAGCGGACCGGCTACTACCGGGATTTCGGTACCGTCCGGCACCTGGCCCTGGCTTTTCGTGAGGGGTATGTGTACACCGGCCAGTACTCGGCCTACCGGCGCCGCCGCCACGGCCGCCCGCCGGGGCGTTTCCCCGGCCACCGGTTTGTGGTGTTCGCCCAGAACCACGATCAGGTCGGCAACCGCGCCCAAGGCGAACGCCTTAGCGTGCTGGTTCCGTTTTCCGGACTGAAGTTGGCCGCGGCCGCAGTCATTCTCTCCCCGTTCATACCCCTGGTGTTTATGGGGGAGGAATACGGGGAGACGGCACCCTTCCAGTACTTCACGAGCCACACGGATCCGGAACTCGTAAAGGCGGTCCGGGAGGGCCGGCGCGAAGAATTCGCCGGGTTCGGGTGGGATGAGGTGCCCGACCCGCAGGACGAGGAGACCTTCCGGCGTTCCCGCCTCCAGCACGGCTTGCGGGAAGAGGGGCGGCACCGGGTGCTGTATGAGCTGTACGGCGTGCTGATCCGGTTGCGCTGCGAACTGCCGACCCTGGCCGAACCGGACCGGGAGACGCTGGAGGTCGGCGTTTACGGGCGGGAGCGGGTGCTGTTCGTCCGCAATGGGGATGGTGGCGACGAGGTCTGGACTGTGTTTCACTTCGGCGACACCGACCTGACCGTTACGCTTCCGGTGCCTGCCGGGCGCTGGCGCAAACGGCTGGACACCGCCGATGCGCGCTGGTTGGGCGAGGGCGGTGCAGTACCGGCGGAGCTTGAGTCCGGCGGGGAGATTGTGATCACCATCAGCCCCCGAACCTGCATCTTGTTCGTACGGATGAAGGAGGCATAGATCACGATGCAGCGGTTCATCTGCATCCACGGCCATTTTTACCAGCCGCCGCGGGAGAACCCCTGGCTGGAGGCCATCGAACTCCAGGATTCGGCCTACCCGCACCACGACTGGAACGAGCGTATCACCTACGAATGCTACGAGCCGAATACCGCCTCGCGCATCCTGGACGAGGAGGGCCGGATCCGGAGGATCGTCAACAACTACACGAGAATCAGCTTCGACTTCGGCCCGACATTGCTTTCCTGGATGGAAACAAAAGCGCCGGAGGTTTACCGGGCGATAATCGAGGCCGACCGGGAAAGCCGGCAGCGTTTCTCGGGCCACGGCTCGGCGTTGGCGCTTGCTTACAGCCACATGATCATGCCCCTGGCCAACCGCCGTGACAAACGGACGCAGGTGATCTGGGGTATTCGCGATTTCGAGTACCGGTTCGGCCGGCGGCCGGAGGGGATGTTCCTGCCGGAAACCGCGGTAAACGTGGAGACTCTCGACATTCTGGCGGAACAAGGCATTCGTTTCACCATCCTCGCCCCGCACCAG
>JACUUW010000110.1 GCA_014859075.1 Desulforudis sp. | reverse complement strand
CGAGCGCATTGTTTATGGCGCACTGAGCAAAGTGGAAGAACGCACCAAGAAAGATCCTCTCGAGATTTTTGAGAAGGCGCTGGAAGGAATTCAGCCGCTGGTTGAGGTTAAGTCCCGCCGTGTTGGTGGTGCTACCTATCAGGTTCCGGTTGAAGTACGTCCTTCCCGTCGTACGGCACTGGCCATGCGCTGGCTGGTGGATTTTGCACGCAAGCGTGGCGAGAAGTCCATGGATCTGCGCCTTGCTGGCGAGATGATGGATGCCGCGATCAGGGCACCGATGATGCTGACCGTCAGTAGGCCCGGGATGATGAATTGGGCCAGATAGATTACCACGGCCGCCACCACGAACCCGACCAACCCCCGGCTCTGAGGGGAAATCCGGTCACCCAGCAAGGTCTCGGCTATCCAACCCAAGATCGCGATTACGGCGGCGGCAATCAGTGCCCCGACGAAACCACCGGCCACCACGAATCCCGGGGCCAGCCAACTCACCACCAACAGGACGATCGCCGATACCAGAAAACGGATGATCAAACCGATCCACTGGTTACGTACGTTCTGTTCCGCCAAAGTGATACACCTCCCTTCCCGATGACTAACCATAGCTTTGGCCAAAAACGGATAGGTTATACATGGATGAGGTTTCGCTTGCTTTTCACGGTTTGAGGTGTTAAAATCCACGATGGGAGGTGAGAGTGTGGCGCATACCCGTTCGGCCAAAAAGCGCATCATGACCATCAGCAAGCGTACCGAACGCAACCGGGCGGTCAAGTCTTCCCTCAAAACCACCATCAGGCGTTTTGAGGAGGCGTTAAGGGGAGAAGAACAGGAACAAGCCCGCCTGAAGCTGCAAAGGGCGCTTGTTTCGATCGATAAAGCGGTCACAAAGGGTATTCTGCACAAAAATACCGCGGCACGCAAGAAGTCCCACCTGACGCGCAAGATGAATGCGATCGGCTGATTCAGGAGACGTAGAACTCTAATAACGGAGCCCCGGCGAAACAGCCGGGGTTAGTTGTTTTTGGCAAACCGGCACTTCCGGCCTGGAGCCTTACGAGTCACGGAAAAACAAGAAAAAATTATTCAGTGCCGGGTAAAAATCCTGGCGCCCGGTCTTGACGGCGGCATCGACCTCAAGCAATCCGGCTAGAGCGGCCGCCAACTGTTGCCGTTGAAAGTTCCGGGCCTGCGCCAGGGCTTTCTTAATCACAAACGGCCTGGTCTTCAGGCGCGCCGCGATTTCGGCCGTCCCCAGCCCCGAGTCGGCCAGGTCCGAAGCACACAGCAGCAAGCGGAACTGGCGGGCCAGCATGGCCAGGATGCCAAAGGGAGGCTCTCCGGCGGCGAGGAGTTTCCGGATACCGTCCAGGGCGACTTCAAAGCGCCGCTCGCCCACGGCGTCGACCACCTGAAAGATGGTTTCCTGGCGAAGCGGTGGTGCCACGGCAAGCACATCGTTCCCCGTGATCCGCTCCGCTGCACCCACAAAAGTGAGCAGCTTTTCGAGTTCGGTGGCCACACCCTGCAAGCCGGCCGGCCGCGCGGCCAGAAAGTGCTCCATGGCTTCCCGGGTGAAGACTTTCCCGGCCCGTTTCGCCTCCCGGCTGACCCAACGGGCCGTATCATCCCGGGACAAAAGCGTGAAATCGATGGCCCGCCCGGCGCGGGCCGCCAGTTGGTAAAGCTTGCGCCGCCGGTCCACGGTACCCGCCGTTTGCAGCACCAGGCAGGTCGAGTTTAACGGCTTTTCCAGATAAATCTCGAGCGACTGGATTTCCGTTGGGCTCTTGTCAAACCAAGGTACGTTCCGGACGACCACCAGCCGGTAAACGCTCAGTACCGGGGCCAGTCGGGCCGCCCCGACCACCTCGTCCGGCCCGGCTTCTTCCCCGTCCAGTTCGGAGAGATTAAACGCTTCAATCCCCTCCGGCAGCAAGGCCGCCTTCAACCGGTCAATCGCCCGGTGGTGCAGAAAAACCTCTTCACCGTAAAACAGATAGACCGGGGCAATCCGGCCTTGTTCAACGTCCTGCGCGAACTCCCGGTAGTATTGCATCGTTATCGCCCCAACTTCTCCCGGACCGCACGGACCTTGCCCTCCATCGTCAAGGCTTTGTCCCGGCGATCGTCGATCTTGACGGTGGTCGCCACCCGTAACGCCCCCTCGGTAAACGGCACTTCGTGCATTTTTTGCACCAGGGGGAGCAAGTCTTGGAGTTCCCCTTCCAGGATCGTGCTCATCGGGGTCAGTTGATAGGCCACACCGGAACCCTCCAGCACCGCCAGGCACCGGGCCACGTACCGGCTCAAGCTGGCCGAACCGGTTCCGAGCGGCACCACCGAGACTTCCATCACCACCGGCATTGGTTTCACCCCCTCCAGGAAATGCGCAGTCCGTCGCACGTCGCGGTGCCAGGCACTAACTTATTAACTTATTTATGTCGATCTGCCTGATAGCTTAAAGGCGGCCGCGTCTGTCAGGCAGACGTGGGCACCGATTTCCTTGAGTGTGTAATTCTGTTCCAAGGCCTTTCTAACGTATGCTATCTTGTAAGGGACCAGGTGTCGTTTACGAGACCCTTCCTTAATCAGGCTAAAATCATCCCCGCTGACGCCTGTATCCCTGAGGATATCGTCCAGGCCCTCTCTCTTTGCCTTCTCGCACTCAGACCGCGCGATATGCGAAACACGATCATTACTAACGGCATCCGTGGCACCATAATCAACCTGATCTTCATCTATTTCATTCATTAGCAGCACGTAATGTTTGATCGCTTCCCGCCGGTTGTCGGAAAGGCAGTCCAAAATCAGGTCAATATCAACCAAGCCATATTGGTTCCGCCGATAATATTGATCGCTGCTCCACTGGTAGTCAGCTATCCGCCGGCATATGCCAGCCCGTACCGGGTTTTGGTGCACATAACGAAGCACCGCCAACAGATATCGTTCATCTTCAATCAGTATCGCCCTGTACCGGCCCTCAAAGTTCGGCCCCGACCGCCTTTGTTTGCGGTTGTATTGCCGGCTGAAGCAACCGTTGACCCGGTGCATGACCTTACTCATGG
This sequence comes from Desulforudis sp., assembly GCA_014859075.1. Lineage (GTDB taxonomy): Bacteria > Bacillota > Desulfotomaculia > Desulfotomaculales > Desulforudaceae > Desulfopertinax. Next base: position 3,456 of record JACUUW010000110.1, on the reverse strand, counting down.
GACTATCCATGGTTTGTACGATAAGATGGTAGTGGTTGCCCATCAGCACATAACCAAACAACCTCAGACCCGCATCTTGCTTGCTCCGCTCAAGCTCCCGCAATAAGAACAATTTGTCCGCATCATTCTCTAATATATGCTCCCCGTTATTCCCCCGCTGGATAACGTGGTAAATAGCTCCTTCGTACTCTACCCGTGGTTTCCTGCCCAAAGCATCTCCACCCCCTGCCAACATTCTAATGGGAGAAACCCAATAAGTTAATAAGTTAGAAGTTAGTGCCTGGCACCGATGGTTAGGCGGCGGGGTCGAGGACTTCCCGCTCCCGGCCGGTCTCGATCTCGAGGTGATGGCCGTCGGTTCGGATGATCACCGCGCCGTCCAGGTCGGTGCGGTAGATCTCCGCACCCAGCCCGCGGAGGATTTCGATCGTGGTCGGGTGGGGATGGCCGAACCGGTTTTGGTGGCCGGCCGGGATCACCGCAATCCCGGGCCGGGCGGCCCGGAAGAAGTCCGGCACGAAAGCACCACTCCCGTGGTGCGGCACCTTCAGCACGTCCACCTGCAGGTCTTCCTGCAGCACCAGCCGGGCCTGGGCCTCCTGTTCAATGTCGCCCGCAAACAGGAAACTCCGTCCCTTGTAATCCAAACGCAACACTAACGAGTTGTTGTTTAAGTCACTGCGGGTTCCCGCCAACAGCGGATAAGACGGTGAGAGCACCCGCAGGGTGACCTGCGAGTCCACCTGAATCCGGTCCCCGGCCCAGACGTCGTTGACCGGCACACCGGCCGCTGAAAACTCTTCCAGCATGGCCAGGTAGCCAGGGGATGGTTCTTCCATCCCGCCCGGAGGCGCCACGACCACCCGCTTGATCTCGAGCCCGGTACGCAGGGCCCGGGCACCGCCGCTGTGGTCCTCGTGCGGGTGGGTCAACACCAACAGGTCGATCTGCCGGATACCGTGCCGCCGCAGGTACGGCAGCACGACCTTCTCACCAACCCCCGGTTCTCCGTCCAGTTCACCCCGCCAACCGCCGGCGTCAATGACCACCGTACCGCCGACCCCGGTCTGGAGCACGGCACAGTCGCCCTGACCAACGTCCAAAAAATGCACTTCCAGGCCCTGGGGAACCCCGGGTCCTCTAGGCCAAAGCAGGAAAGCGATCACCAGACATGCCGCCACCAGCACCGGGCCGAGAACCCGTCGGCCGGGTTCCGCCAAGCCGGCGTGCAGACCCGCCAACCGTTCCCGCCAGGAGGCGGGGTTGACAAAGAAACCAACCCCGTAACAGGCCAGATACCAGCTTCCGACCAGTAACAGGGAGGGAGTGGCGACGTAGAAATAGGCACCCGGCAGCCCGGCGAAAAAACGGACCAGGGCCAGGAACACATCCACCAGTGCTCCGGTGGCCGGTGCGGTCAACCAGGCCGCAACCGGCGCAAAGGCGCCCAAAACGGCCGTGAAAAGCCCCAGAATGAAAATCAAAGCCACCAGGGACACGGCCACCAGGTTGGCCAACAGGGCCACCGGGGAAACCAGATTGTAGTAGTAAGCGATCAGGGGCAGGGTCCCGAGCTGGGCCGCCAGGGGTACGGCGAGGAACCAACTGCAGGCGGTGTTCCACCTGGTGCCCGGACGTTCCGCCAGCCGGTCGAGTCCCCGGACCAGCAGGGGCCCAAGGTACAGGATTCCCCACGTGGCGGCGAACGAGAGCTGAAAGCCCGGGTCGTACAGAACCAGCGGGTTGCCCAGCAGGATTACCAGAGCGGCCACTGCCAGGGCGGTCGGCCAATCCCGCAGACGACCCAACCGGTGAGCGACCAGAAGCAGGAGCGCCATTACCGAAGCCCGGATCACCGAGGGCTTGAACCCGACCATGACAGCGTAAAAGGCGAGCACCACCAACACCAGGACCACGGTCCAGGTGGGGTTCAGCCGGGAAAGCCGGGTGAACAGCAGGGTGAACCCCACAAGAAACCCCACGTGCAACCCGCTCACGCTGAGGATGTGCACCACGCCGGTGGCCGTAAACGCTTCCCTGGTCGCGGGCTCGATGCCGCCCCGCACTCCCATGGTGATCCCCCGGACAAGGGCGGCCTGCGCCGGAGCCAACGCCTCGTCCAAACCCGCGCCCAGTCTCTCCTTGACGGCCAGCGCCTGGTAAATGAAGGGGTTTCCGCGGTCAAGGCCGATTTTCTCAACCACACCCGGACCCCGCACCGTCAAGAGCAGGGCAATTCCCTGCCGCTCCAGGTAAGCGCGGTAGTCGAAGTCCCCCGGGTTGCCGGGAGACCGGGGGCTGGTGAGCACACCCCGGACCTCCAGCAGATCGCCGTAACCGTATACCGCGTCGGGCTCATAGTGGCTGATCAGCACCCGCCCCCCGGGGTTCAGCTTCTCGTCCCCCGTCCGGGCTTCCCGTACTTCCAACACGTAGGCAACCCGGTTCGGGCGTACATCCGCATCCCGGACCACCGCTCCGGCCAGGACGACCGCCCGGTTCTCCCACGCGGCCAGCGGGGTGACCGCCCGCTCCACCGTAAGCCCGGTGACAGCCATCCCCAGGAGCACAAAAAGCGCCGGGATCAACAAGCGTCCCGATTTCCGGGCGGCGAAGTAAGCTATGGCCGCCACGACCAGCGCAGTCCCCGCCGACAGGAAAAGGCCTAGCCCGGACAAATCAAAATGCCGGGCCAAAACGATGCCCAGCCCGAATAGAAACGTCAGGAACACCAGGGGCTTATGCATCGTGATCCCCCCGCTCAATAAACGGTCGCCATGTCGCGCAATCCTTCGAGCCGCTGCTCACCGATTCCGGAAACTTTCACCAAATCTTCCACCGACATAAAGTGTCCGTTTTGTTCACGGTACTTGATAATCCGGTCGGCCAGAGCGGGACCGATGCCGGGCAGCCTTTCAAGCTCGGCCCGGTCGGCGGTGTTGATGTTGATCCGGGGATCGGCCCGACCGGAAACGCCGGCGGCGGTTTCGGAATCCTGATCAGGAGAGACCGTCCTGGGCACGACGACCCGCTGGCCGTCCTGCAACGGCGCGGCCAGGTTCATCGCGTGCAAGTCCGCCGAGGCCAGCGGCCGGGCCAACTCAACCACGTCCTGCACCCGGGCGCCCTGCACCACCAGGTAAACCCCGGGCGCGCCGACCTCCCCGGCCACGTGCACCTTGATCTCAGCCCGGCCGGTCTCCTCCGCCCGCTGGATCACCGGTATATCCGGTGGTTGGGCCCGCGTGCCCGCGTATTTGAAACCCAGGCCGAAGACGATGGCGGCAGCGATCACGAGGGCGACCAGTTGTTCGCGTCTGCCAAACAACTTGCTCACCTACACAGGTCATTTTCGTCATTTATTCTGTTTTTTCCACCAAATTCCTGCCCAGTCCGATGTAAAGTTAAGGGTCAGACCCAGTAGCGTTGCATAAAAAAGGTACGTTGTTGTCAAGA
>JACUUW010000109.1 GCA_014859075.1 Desulforudis sp. | reverse complement strand
AATACATCGTTTGCGCGGAAGCAACCTTTGATAGTCTCTGCGACCGTCCTGAGCAGACTGTCGCCGGCGGTGTGACCCAACGTATCGTTTACCAGCTTCAACCCATCCACGTCGCACATGATCAGCCCTACCGACTTGTAACGGGAGCGTTGAATACGGTGCATCTCCTCTTCAAAATAGGACCGGTTGTAAAGACCGGTAAGGGAGTCGTGAATACTTAGGTAGCGCAAGCGTTCTTCGGCCTGCTTGCGTTCGGTGATATTACGTATTACGCCGATGACCTGGTCATCCAGCAAAGGGAGATACCTTCCCTCAAAAAAACGCTGTTGGCCGTCGTTTGTTGATGAATACTCCAGGCTGACCATTGATTTCGTCTCGATTACTTGTTTGATCGCCAAGAGTGATTGGGGGCCGAGATCGGATGGGAAGACATCCTGGACTTTTTGCCCCAGGAAAGATTTCGAGGGCACTAAAATGTCCGATTCAACTCCCGCCTTATAATCGAGCACCGTGCCATCCGGGTCGAAGCGGAAATACAGGTCGGGTAAGGCCTTGAACACCGCCTCCAGCTCCGAGCTTTTTTGAAGCAGGAGCTTTTCCCCTCGCTTGCGGTTCGAGATGTTCACAGCCATGCAGAAGACTTCGGTCACCCCGGTGTCGCCGCCAACCGGGATTAAGGTCATCAATAACCAACATTCATTGTCCCCACATTTCAGAAGCCACTCCAGGGGAGGGGTGGGTTTTCCTGTCTCCCATACTTCGTCCAAAGCGTTGTCAATCAGGTCGACGGGCTCGATGTTCTGCAAGAGTTCTTGCGCATTCGGGCTGTCCTCTTGCCGGCCGATGCCGAAAATCCTCTCCGCTTCTTGGTTCCATTGCGTGAGGATACCTGTGTGGTCGAAACCAAATACGGCAACCATCGGGCTGTTATCGATGACCAACCTCAAGCGCTCGTGGGCCCTGCGGACCTCCTCCTGCGAGTGATGCAGTTCAAGCACTTCAACGAGGCGTCTGCTCAAGATATGCAGCAGCTTGACTTCCTCGGCGGCAAAGCCACCTTTCTTTTCCAGGTAAAAAGTGCAGGAATAGACGCCTTTAGATACTTCCCGCACGTAAGCTTGCGAAGAGGACATATTTTTCCGCACGTAGTCCTCACCGTTGATGGGTGAGCGGCGGGAAAAGCCCCAGGTGTAACTCTTGCGGCTTGTTCCTTGGCTAAGAACAAGGACCACCCGCCGAACACCGAAAATGCGACTGGACTTCTCTACCAGGTGCTCAAACAATCGTTCCAGAGATCCCGGGAAGTCAAAAGACGCAATTTCGTATAATACGGATAGTTCTGCAACCCTATTGCTCATCCTTGTTGACCTCCGATTGCCACCACCATCGCTTTGTTGTGGAAAAGCGGTACGTCGTTGTATGTCCCAACCTCGCCGAACGTTAAAATGCCGACGATTGGTATCGAGGGACCAAGGAGTTCCCTTGCGATATCTACGTCGTCAAGTTCGTCCTTCACCAGGCGGAAACGCGAAACACAGTCAAAAAGAAGAGCGAACCTGGGTTTTTCTACGTTACTCACGGCCGCCTGGAATACCTCCCGTGCCGCTCCGGCAAGTTCGTCTTTTCGACCGTTCATTAGGTAGGCCACCGCTTTTGGCGGCACTTCGGTCACGAGTTCCATAGTACCGTTGGATAAAGCCCGAATCGGGTCACGGATTATGAATCGGCCCAATGCGTCGGGTATTCCCAAGGGATGACGCATGCCGTACTCGGGGAACTTTGATAGTTGGATACCGCCCAGTCTCTCGGAGTAAACCGAAAACGCGGGGCGTTCGTCGAGTTCGTGAATAAACCTACCTTCGGCCTTGGTTATTATCAACGGTGAACCTACGGGTTCCCAGCCGTGCCGGACAGCGGTACCGAAAGAGACGCCTGTAACCAGTGCCGCCACCACTGAGCCACTGACTACGCCGTTTTCAGTGAACTGGTGGGTCTTGAGAGATTGTAGGTTGTCCCCGGTAGCCCCACCTACGTATTGGAAGTCCGGACCCATGATTTCATAAAGCCCACCAAGCATCAAGGAAATATTTCCTGCCAAACAGTCGGGGAAGACGAAGACCATTCCGTTGGATGCCGTGGTGGCCGCCAGGAGTTCTTTTCCAAGGATCCTTCCGGATCGGCCGGGTGCTTCGGATTTCAATTCCACGGATGCGGTAACGGCTTCAATGCTGAGACCGGAAAGGACCATTACGTTGACGCCATCCTCAAAAATGCCATCGGAGGTGATAATCCCGGCGCTTGAAGCTCCAATCACCCGGGATTCGCCCACCTCGGCTAGAACGGAGTCCAGGACTTCTTCCTGGTCGTAGTTTTCTGTGGTAAAGACAAAAGTGATTGCCGGCTGCCGGTCGGATCCTTTTAAGGCTTGGCCTGCAGACTGTCTACCAGCTTCTCTTGGATCGGACACACGACTATATCCCGTACCGACCCTCATATTACCGACCCCTCCCACAAAGTGGATTCGTCTCGGAAGGGCTGCACTTTAAAAACTTGAGTGGGGTTCACTTCAAATGTCAGGCAAACACGGGTCAAGTAACAAAAAACAATAATACACATGCTAAAGAGGGCGATACGTATGCTATCGTTGTGTATGCAAAATACACCCTTCTATTTTAATATTTCGGCTTGTTACCTATTTTCCCTGCAAATTGTTGGAAGAATTTATTAGCCCACTACCCTCCTATATTGTCTCTGCCGATTGGTGCAACTATACTTGGTTTTATTGTTCTATGGATGGCGGCTGCGACAAGACGATAAACTAGTGGGCCATCAAACGCAGAAAACCTGCTCTTCAACTGATGAGCAGGTCTTGGGTTCGCCAGGCTTCCCCGCAGGCTGCTCTTGCGAGCTCCGCCAAGCACTACGGTGGAAGGACTAACGCTTCTTGTTGTTATTACTCCCTGTTGGCGGTACAGGGGCTGCAGCCAATAAGTCATTATACCACATCAGACGAAAGCATATCAACAAGAAGTTCCCGTAACGTTCAACTTTCCCGCAGGGCGGTTGCGATCCGGGGGATGAAGTCTTTCTTCCGGGACAGGACCCTGGGCACAAAGCACTTCCCGTCCTGCACCTTGACACCGAAAGCCTTTTCGACGATGGTGTGTTCGCCTTCCACCCAGATTTCCTCGCCCTTTCCCGACAGCGGGTTGGTGATGAGCAGCACCAGCAGGTCGTATCCCCCGGCGTGGTGGAGCTTGGCCATCTCTTGCTTGATCTCCATTTCCCGCGCCTCGATCCCGGAGTCGTCCAGCACCATGATCTGGTTTACCCCGATCTTTTTCCCCGCCAGGTGGTACTCCTTGAAATCCAGCGTAACGATTTCCTGGGCCGGTACCTCCTTGGCGGTCACGCTCACCGTCAGCAGTTCCTTGCCGTAGTCCACCAGGTTCAGCCCGGCCATGTCACTCAGGCGGTGGGCCATCACGCGGTCCTTATCGGTGGTGGTGGAAAGGGTCAGCAGCAGAGTGTCCGACAGGATACCCGAGAGGAGCGCGGTCGCGATCTCCGGGGGGACCTCCACCTGGTGCAAACACAGCTGGAAGGAGACGATGGTGCAGGTGCTTCCGACCGGCTCGTTGTACACGGTGATGGGCTTGATGGTCGAGATGTCCCCCAAGCGGTGGTGGTCGATGATCTCCAGGATGTCGGCCTGCTCGATGTCGGCCACGGCCTGGGAGATCTCGTTGTGGTCCACCAGGACCACCTGCTTCTGAACGGGGTCCAAAAGGTCGCTCCGGGTGATGATTCCGATGAGCCGGCCGTCCTCGTCCACCACCATGGCGCAGCGGCACTCCGACTCCACGATCCATTCCTTGATCTCCCGGACGGTGGTGCGCAGCTCGGCCACCGGGACGTTCCGGGACATGATGTGCGAGACCGGCCGGCACAGGTTGACCAGCTGGGCCGTGGCGAAGGTCCGGTGGGGGGAGCTGATCACCAGCACCCGGTGCTTCCGGGCCAGTTCCAGGACCTCCTCGCCCACCTCGTGGTCGCCGGTGACGATCAGGGCGGAAAAACCGGCCCGGATCAGGTCCTTCTGGATGTCGGTCCGGTCGCCCAGGATGGCGACATGGCCCTTCTTCACCCGATTTAGGGTGGTTACTTTCTGGGAGGCGGCCACGAACACGTCGCCCCCGAGTGTCGTCACCCGACCGGTGTTGGCCAGTACCTTACCCTGCAGTGCGGAAATGAGGAGGTTCAGCTGCACCGGGCTCATGGACAGGCCTTCGATGTCCTGCCGCTCGGCGAAGAACCCGGCTAGGTTCAGCGTGTCTACGATTCCGGAAAGCCGGCCGTCGTCATCCACGACCGGCAGGCTACGGATGTGCTTGTCCTTGATCAGTTGCGTGGCGTCCAGGATGGAGTCTCGGGGTGACACCGAAATCGGCCGGTGCAGGTCCATGTCGGCCACGGTGGCCGCCACAGTGTCCACGCGGACCGGGGGCTCCAGGCCGAACCGTTCCAGGATGTAGGCGGTTTCCTGATTTAACGGGCCGGCCACACAGGGCACGTACACCTGGGAATCGTCCAGGATGTTCTTGAGGTAGGCATAGCCGATGGCGGAACAAACGCTGTCGCTGTCCGGAGAGCGGTGGCCGATGACCAGGACCCGCTTGCGCTTCACGGGCAATCCCCCCGTTTTGTCTGCAGGATGGATCTACCTTAGGGAATTCGGGAACCCGCCCCAGAATCCTCCAGCGGAAGATGTAAAACTTTGGCGGCCTCACTTGAAAGTCGGGGAAAGCAAAAAGATGCAGGCACGTTTCTTCATCGGGACCGTTTTTGATGTCCGACCTTCTGTTATCGGAAAGTACCTGTACTTTTGAAACCAAAACGGTCTCTTGTTGGTCATGGTTAGAGAACACGACTTTGTCAAAGGTGGTGTTGCAGCCGATGAATATTGGTGTTGCTGAATTGATGCTTGTTATTTCTTACTTATTCATCCTGGCCATCCCGTTATTGTTCTTGTACTTCGTGATCAAGTGGGCGGTGAAGCAGGCGATCAGGGAACTGAAAAGGGACGGAACGCTTTAAAGAACTGTGGAGGTTGCTCATCGAAGGAGGCGCTACCAGTGGTGGATGCTAATGTTACTGTTTTAATGCAGATGCTTAATCTGTTTTTGTTGCTGTTGTCTTTCGCTGTCCCGGCGATCATCCTGTACTTCATCATCAAGGCGGCGGTGAAAAAGGCGGTTCGGGAGCTGAAAGAAGAGGGGATCATCGGTAAGGACACCTGAACTTTACGGTCAACGGCGTTGTCTCCCGCCGGCCGGCGCCGGCACCGGCGATTATCCCCGCCCAGGCCGCGGCGGGAACCAGAAAAACACCGGTCTGAAATGGGATTATGGCTTGGCAGTCGTTGAGCCAGACCGGGAAAGGCAGGATTACCGGGTACATCAGCAGCCCGTATCCGATGCCGTCCATTGGGTTCAGCAGGATATGCAGCCGGGCGGCGGCCAGTATCACCAGCATCGGGGTGACGACCACCATTCCGCGGACGAACCCCCGCGCCAGGCCCGGGTCCTGCATTCGGGACAGCATCGCGAACGCGGCGAAATAGGCCAGCGATACCAGGATGCTCAACGTTGTGGACGCGATCAGCGCCACCCCGATGCCAATTCCGGCGAACACCGCGTGTACCGCCCAAAAGGGCACGGCTTCAAGGATATACTTACCCAAGGCCTCACCCCGTACCAAAATCGTACTGCTCCACATTCGCCAAGAAGGCGTAACACCCTTTCAGGATTACCCCCAAAAAACACATAACCTGCTCCACTTTGCGAGAGCAGGTCTGATATTCGCTGGGCTCCTCCGCAGAGCAGCTTCCGTTTGAAGCTCCGCCAGGCACGCTACGGAAGGAAATCCAACGCTTTGAGTTGACACCCTGCAGGCGGTATAGGGGCTGCAGCCGGTGGACTGGTCTATTGATTTTATCACATTAGATGCCGGAACGCCAGCATATGTTTTTAAAGTTTAGTCTGCCGGTGTTTGTCGCATTTCCCGTGTGCCGGAACGGGCTTCACTAGGGAATTCGGGGATGACCTGATGAAAAGGACCAGCGTCACAAGACGTAAAAGCTAAAAGACTGACCGGAAGCGATCTGTGGCGCGTGCGTATCGGTCGGTATCGTGTCGTCTACGCGATTGATGATGCCGCCGGAACAGTAATTCTGGTACGAGTGGCCAAACGGTCTGAAACCACCAATCGTGGGCTGTGAATCGCCGGGCCGCTTGAACTGCTGATGCTTTTTGTGAAGACCCCGTAACTTTTCGGGGTCTTCAACTGTTATATTGGGTAGAGACACAAACGGGGTTAGACCCGGGGTGTGATGTCAATAGGCAAATCATAGAAATTCTGGTTGTGGACAATGTGTTTTGACAAACAAAATGCCCGGTCGGTGGCAAAGCAGTTTTCACCGACAATGAACCTTGAAAAAAGTTGACCCGGGGTCAGCGTATCGACCTCCTTGGCTGGTAGATTTGGCCTTCACTCAG
>JACUUW010000108.1 GCA_014859075.1 Desulforudis sp. | reverse complement strand
CGCCTTCGCCCCAGCCGAACGCCTTTGCGACCGGGCGGAACCCGCAAAACTCGGCGGTGGCGGTCACCGAGGGTCTGATGCGGATCCTGAACCGGACCGAGCTGGAAGGGGTGCTGGCGCACGAACTGGCGCACATCAAGAACCGGGACGTGCTGGTCGGCACGGTGGCGGCCGCGCTGGCCGGCGCCATCACCATGATCGCTTCCTTCATCAAGTGGGGGGCCATTCTCGGCATGAACCGGGATGGAGACGAGGGCCCCGGCGGCCTGGTCGGCGCGCTGGTCCTGGCGATCGTGGCGCCGATAGCGGCCATGATGGTGCAGATGGCGGTTTCCCGGACCCGGGAATACGTGGCGGATGCTACCGGTGCCCAGATGGCCGGGAGCAGTGAAGGCCTCGCCGGCGCCCTGCTCAAGCTGGAGCGGGGTGCGCGCGCCGTGCCCATGGATGTCAACCCCGCCGCCTCGCACCTGTTTATCGTCAACCCGCTTTCCGGGAGCGCTATGCTGAAGCTGTTCAGCACCCACCCGCCGATCGCCGAACGGGTGCAAAGACTCCGCAGCCTCCGTATATAGAGGTGAGAGGTGGGAAGTAGGAAGTAGGACGGGAAGAAAATCGCCGGCGGCCGTTTCCCTTGTATTGGACCAGCGGTTGGAGGTTGGAAGTCAATAGGCACAAGACAGTGGGAGGGTGTCCGGAAGGACACCCTCCTGCTTGATTTCCAGCCCCTGTCCGCTGCGTGTATCACGGTGCTCTCCCCAGCCGCCGTTAACGGCTTGATACTTGTCGCGGGGAGTCCGTTTTGACGCGGCGCGCTTTTCGGACGGGTGTCTTTCCGGCGAACATTCCGGCGACGCCCTCCCGGGCGTTTTCCGGGCACTTGCTGCAGTCTGTACACTTGTGGCATTCGCTGCGGCTTTGCTCCGGTTCGGTGTAAGCGAAAAGCCGGCCTTCAAAGTTGCGTAGAATCAGCTTATGGTCCGAACGGCTGACCACGTACTGGGGGTTGACCGGGATTTTGCCGCCGCCGCCGGGGGCGTCGATTACATAGGTGGGAATCCCCAGCCCCGAAGTGTGTCCCCGCAGGGACTCCAGGATTTCAATACCCCGGCCGACGCCGGTGCGGAAGTGCCCGATTCCCCTGGACATGTCGCACTGGTACAGGTAGTACGGACGCACCCGGACCCGGAGCAGCTTTTTCACCAGGGCGTGCATAATATGCGGGCAGTCGTTCACGCCCCGCAACAGTACAGACTGGTTGCCGAGCGCGATGCCGGCGTCGGCCAGGCGCCCGCAGGCCTCCGCGGCCTCCGGGGTGATCTCCCGGGGGTGGTTGAAATGTGTGTTCAAATAAAGGGGATGGTATTTTTTCAGCATCCGGCAAAGGTCTTCGGTGATGCGCTGGGGCAGCACTACGGGGGTTCTGGTGCCGATGCGGATGATTTCCACGTGATTGATGTTCCGCAGGCGCTTGAGAATATACTCCAGCCGGTCGTTGCCCAGGGTGAGCGGGTCACCCCCGGAAACCACGACATCCCGTACCTGCCGGTTGCCGGCGATGTAACCCAGGGCACGTTCGATCTGGGTAGGCGGCAGGGGACGGTCGTGGGTTCCGGCGGTGCGGCGCCGGGTGCAATGGCGGCAGTACATGGCGCACTGGTCGGTGACCATGAAAAGGACCCGGTCCGGGTAACGGTGCGTCACCCCGGGGGTGGGCGAGTCTACGTCTTCGTGTAATGGGTCCTGCATGTCTCCTTCGTTTTCCTCTAACTCCGAAACGTCCGGAACGGCTTGTTTGCGGATCGGGCATTTGCGGTTCGCCCGATCCATGAGGGAGGCGTAGTAAGGAGTGACGGCCATCCGGAACCTCCGCAGGCACTCTTCCAGACCGGCGGTTTCCTCGGCCGTCAACTCGATGAGGCTCTGCAGTTGGGCTACGCTGGTGATCCGGTTGCGCATCTGCCAGCGCCAATCCTGCCAGTCACCGGGGGAAACCGATTCCCAAGGTGGGTTGTCCTTCAATCGCTCTGGTTGCTTTTCATTTCTTCTGTTCATTCCCATCCTCCCACTCTAGTTTTATTGTAATTAAACATATCATAATTTACAGAAAGCACCAAAACCCGAGAGGCCGGACATGTCACGCTGGTGGCGCCTGGGCGGGGGCTCGGGTTTATTAGCCGGACCGTTCCCCCTTTTCCTGAAAAAGCCGCCGCCATCATCCCCAACCGTAGAATTGACCGCTCACTATGTTTCTGTGTAAAATAAACCAACTGACAAACGGCGCTGAATCTCTGGTGGAAACCAGGGAGCGGGGGAACCAGGTTCTATTGGGGTGAATCTCCCGGACCCAATCGGGGTCTCGGAGTAGGGTTGTTCGCGATCCGAACCCGTCAGCTAACCTCGCAAGCGCGAAAAGGGAATGGCGTGTCCGTTTCAGCTGCGGTTTTCCTTTTTTTGCGTGCGACCCCGGAAGGTTCTCCGGGGTTGCTGGTTTTTTGCTGGAGTGCAGCCAAACTGTGCAAAGGGGGCGATAACGCCGTAGCGGATCAGCCGGGAACGGCAGAAGAAGTAGCAAAGCCTTTTGGAATTTGTAAAACGTATTTAATATTAGGAGGTCGAGAATGATTTTTCAGAAAAAATGGATGGTTCTTCTCCTCGCGTTGTTAATGGGAGTGGTACTGGTTGTCACCGGGTGTGCGGACGACGCCGCACCCCCCGCGGATCCGGGCGCCGCGGAAGAACCCGAAGTCTTCCGGTACGCCATGTCCGGCGCCTACCAGCCGTTCAGCTACTTCGATGAAAACGATAATCTAGTGGGTTTTGACGTGGAGATCGGGGCGGCCCTGGCCGAAGCTATGGGTATGGAGGCCGAGCCGGTTCCGACGCCCTGGCAGGCATTGCCGATGGGTCTGGGTACGCGTTATGAGGCCATCATCGGTAGCATGACCATCACCGAGGAGCGGCTGCAAAAATTTGACTTCAGTGACCCTTATTACCGCTCCGGTCCGAAAGTCTTCGTACAGGCCGATTCGGGAATCACCAGCGTGGAAGACCTGACCGCGGATTCGACCATCGCCGTTTTAATGGAGAGCGTATACGAAGATCTGGCCGCCGAAATCACCGACAACCTGAAATTCTATGAGAGCGACATGCTGGCGCTTCGTGAATTGGGTTCCGGCCGCGCGGACGCCGTGATCACCGACCAGATCGTGGGCCTGACCAACGCCCGGGAACTGGACCTGGACATTATCGCCGTGGGTGACATCCTGATCGTGGAAGAGATCGGGATCGCTATCCCGAAGGGCAATCCCGAACTGCTGGCGAGAATCAACCGGGCCCTGGCCGACATCAAGGCCGACGGCACCTACCTGGCGATTTGCGGGAAGTACGTGGGCGGTGACATCAGCGGCGACTAACGCGCCACAGCGGGCTCTTATCCTGAAACCGGAAACACCCAACGAGCTGGGCGGGTGCTTGGCACCCGCCCAGCTCCCTTGCAGCGGGATTCTCCGCCCCGGGCCGTTGCTTTGAAGGGGGGTGCAGAACCAGTTGGGCATAGTTGAGTATTTTATCTATTTTTACGGGCTTCTGGTTAATTCGGGACCGATATTCACGCAGGCCACCATACTCACGTTGAGACTGACCGCCACGGCATTGCTGCTCGGGATCGTAATCGGGCTTTTTTTCGCCATGCTGAAGATCTCGAAAAACCGTGTCTTCAACTGTATCGCCGATGCCTACATCACCATAATCCGCGGTACACCGCTGATCGTCCAGATTTTCTGGATTTACTTCGGTCTGGCGCCCATCCTGGACATCCCCGCTTTCTGGGCGGCCTCGTTGGCCCTGGCCGTGCATAACGGCGCATACATCGCCGAGATCTTCCGGGGCGGCATCCAGTCAATCAACCGCGGACAGATGGAGGCGGCACTCTCCCTGGGTATGACCTATCTCCTGGCCATGCGGCGGATTATCCTGCCGCAGGCCTTTAAGCGGTGCATCCCGCCGCTGGGCAACCAGTTCATCATCGGGCTGAAGGACTCGTCCCTGGCCGCCTTTGTAACCATGCCCGAGTTGTTTATGATCGCCATGCGCCGTGCAAACAGGTGGCCGGGCGACGCGCTCGAGTATTACACCATCGCCGGGCTCTACTATCTGGCCCTGGTTGTCGTCTTTACTTTCCTGGTTAAGAAGCTGGAGAGCCGGTTGGATGTCGATAAATAGTTTCGGGGGGCATGCCGAGTGATCGAGGTTCGTAGACTGAACAAGTCCTTTGGTGACCTGCAGGTGCTCAAGGACGTTGACCTGAAAGTGGAAAAGGGAGAGGTCGTCTGCCTGATCGGTGCCAGCGGCTCGGGCAAGAGCACTCTTTTGCGGTGCATCAATTTCCTGGAGCAGGGCCAGAGCGGTGAGATCTGGATCGAAGGCCGGTTGGTCGAGGGGAAAAAGGATAACCTGGCCAAGATTCGGCAAGAAGTCGGAATGGTTTTTCAGCTGTTCAACCTCTTCCCGCACAAGACCGTTTTGGGGAATGTGATCGAGGCCCCCGTGATGGTGAAGAAGGTTCCGGTGAAGCAGGCCACCGAAGAAGCGGTGACTTTGCTGGAGAAGGTCGGGTTGGCCGACAAGGCCGGAAGCTATCCGTCCCAATTGTCGGGAGGTCAAAAACAAAGGGTGGCGATCGCCCGTGCCCTGGCCATGCACCCGAAGGTGATGCTGTTTGACGAACCGACCTCCGCGCTGGACCCCGAACTGGTCGGCGAGGTACTGACGGTGATAAAACAACTGGCGCGGGAGGGGATGACCATGATCGTGGTCACGCACGAGATGGCTTTCGCCCGCGAGGTGGCCGAATGGGTGGTCTACATGGACGAGGGGCGGATCGTGGAGATCAGCAAGCCGGCCCAGATGTTCGATGAACCCCGCGAGGCCCGTACCCGCGAATTTCTGAGCCGCGTGCTGCAAAAGACTGATCAGAATTCGGAAACGCGTAGCGCCTGAGCATGGAGCTTTGCTTATCTTCGATAGCGGCTGCTTGACAAATATAAGGGTGATTTCCACCAATGGCAACACCTCCCAAGGAAGCGCTCATATGAGTTATGATGGCAGCAATTCGGATGTTTGGGGGGCCGAAAAAAAGGAGCGCTGGTTCAGCGCCCCGTGTTTTGTGTGCCTGGTTACATCCGACTGTCGTTAAATCGCGGTCCAGCCGCCGTCGACCGGGATGGTTACTCCGGTGGTGTAGCTGGAGGCGTCCGACGCCAGGTAAATCACGGCCCCGTTCAACTCTCCGTCCCGTCCGGTGCGGCCCAGGACGGAGTTGGCCTTGGCGTATTTCTGGAATTCGGGCATGGAGAAGGCGTCCCGGGTCATCTCGCTGGGGAAGAAGCCCGGCGCGATGGCGTTTACCGTGATGTTGTATTTGCCCCATTCGGCGGCCAGGCTCCGGGTCAGGTTGACCACACCGGCCTTGGTGGCGTGGTAGCTGCTGGCCGGGAAGAAGGTGTTCGCCACCAAGCCGTACATCGATGCGGTGTTGATGATCTTGCCGTAATTCTGCTTGATCATCTGCCGGCCGGCGTGCTTGGCCACCAGGAACACGCCGGTCAGGTTGACGGCCACCGACTTGCTCCAGTCCTCCAGCGTCAGGTCCTGGGCGGGGGCCAGGATGGCCACCCCGGCGTTGTTGACCAGGATGTCCAGGCGGCCGAACTCGACCACCACCTTTTCCACCATGGCGGCCACCTGGTCTTCGTCCGCCACGTCGCACTGTACCGGGAGACACCGCTTGCCGGACGCCCAGATCTCGGCCGCCAGCTGTTGGAGGCGGTCCACCCGCCGGGCCGCCACCGCCACATCCGCGCCGTATTCCGCCAACACCTGGGCAAATTGCCATCCCAAACCGCTGGAAGCGCCGGTCACCAGGGCCGTTTTTCCGGTCAGATCAAATAAGTTCATAGTGGACCTCCTTGGCTGAATATTCTGAGTTAAACTGCGATCCAACCGCCGTCTACCGGGAGAATGACTCCGGTGGTGTAACTGGACGCGTCCGAAGCCAGGTAGACCACTGCGCCGTCCAGTTCGCCTTCCCTTCCGGGACGACCCAAGACGGTGGTGCTTTTAATCTGCTCTTGCCACCCCGGGTCGGTCAATAAGTCTTGCGTCATTTCACTGGGGAAGGGTCCCGGCGCGATGGCGTTTACCGTGATGTTGTACTGGCCCCATTCGGCGGCCAAACTCCGGGTCAGGTTGACCACGCCGCCCTTGCTGGCGTTGTAAGCGCAAAGCCCGGCGTTTCCCACCAGGCCGGAGATGGATGCCGTGTTCACGATCTTGCCGTAGTTCTGCTTGATCATCTGCCGGCCGGCATGTTTGGCCACCAGGAAGACGCCGGTCAGGTTCACGCTTATCACTTTGTTCCACTCTTCCAGGGTTAGGTCCTGCGTCGGCCCCTGGGCGAGCACCCCGGCGTTGTTGGCCAGGATGTCCAGGCGGCCGAACTCGGCCACCACCTTGTCCACCGCAGCGGCTACCTAATCCTCGTCCGCCACGTTGCACTGCACCGCGAGACACCATTA
>JACUUW010000107.1 GCA_014859075.1 Desulforudis sp. | reverse complement strand
AAGGACCCGCGCCGCAAAGCTGATTCCAGGGCCCCTTGCGGCAACAAGTACGGCATTCACGGCACCGATGAACCGGACTCCATCGGCACCCACGCTTCGGGGGGCTGCATCCGGCTTAGAAACGAGGACATCGTAGTGCTGTATGATCTTGTTTCTATCGGCACCACGGTCGAAATCACGGAGTGAAAAGCTTGGCGGCACCTGACGCTCAAGAGGCACTATCCGTCCGACTGTCAGGCCCGGCGCAACCGCCGGAGGTAGTGCCGGCCCGCGCGTGAAACGCGGTAGTAGGTGTGGTTCATGTGCTTGGACCAGTCTTTTTGCCGGTGGTAGTTATCCAGCATGGTGCCCTCGACTCTCTCCAGCAGGCCTTTGCCCAAGAGCTTCTCCAGGCGCTCCCGGGCTTCGGCGACGTCAAGGCCGATGTTGATGCCCAGACGCCAAGCATACTCGGGCCCGGCGTAGTCGATGAATTTCAGGATCTCCAGGTCGGTCTCGTCTTCGGTCTCCTCGTCGATGTACCCTTCCTCCAGCAGGAGCCGGTAAAGTTCGCCGGCGCTCCGTCGGCAAAGAACCGCATATTCTTCACAAAGCGCCCGAAACTCGTCCGCATCAGCGTCGCCCCGTCCCAGGGACATCTCCTCCAGGTCGTGCCGGTCTTGCAGGTGGCGCTTCAGCTCATCGGCGAGGAGACAGATTTGGTCCAGTTTGTGCAATTCCCCGGCCAGGCCGGGCGTGGTCTCCGGATCAGTGCTCACTTCCGGCCGGGCCAGGAGACGGCGCACCTGGTCCCGTCTTTCGGCGATCATCCCGAGCCTGGACCATATTTCGTCGTCGCCAAGGTACCTGCTGTCAAAAACATACATCATCCTCACCTCACGGCTTCAGGCTCCTCACCCCCGCCCGTATCCAGCGTGGTGGCGGCGTTGTATTTTGCTCGCTATACTATCACACACGCCGACCCCAGACTACCCCGTACTCCTTGGTTTGTAGAAATTACAGAAGGAAGATCCGAATCATGTGACCCCGGACAACGGCGTGGGCGCTCTTTGTTACCCGGCATCTCAGGGCCATTACCAGCACTTTTGTCAGTGCCACCAAACCTTAGACGCGCGGGCGGATATCCGGGCGGCCGCTCCCGCCCTAAGCGCAAAAACCCCCCGGCCTTGTCAAACTAATTTTACTGATGCCGGGTTGCTTCGCCGGCCCACTCTTCGGCGGCCGTGATTCTCTCAACGGCGGGGGGGTGGGTGAACAAAAGGCTCCGGACGAACGGGTGGGGCTGGACGTCGGCCAGGTTGCGCAGCGCCAGGTTCTTTTTCATGGCCATGGCGCCCGCGGGGTCCCCGGTCAACTCCAGGCTCACCCGGTCCGCCTCCCGCTCAAAGGCGCGGGAGACCGTGTTCCCCGCCGGCAACGACGCCAGCGAAAACACGGTCATAAACAGGAGAAGCACCGGCAGCGTCGCCGGGTGTCCGCCCGGCACGCCGAATCCGGCCGGCACCAGCCGGTACAGAAGGAAAAACACCAGGGCCCCGCCCACACCCAGCAGGATGCCCTTGGTGATGTGGTGTTTCTGCCAGTGGCCGAGCTCATGGGCCACCACCAGTTCCGCCTCCCGCGGGGAAAAGTCCCGCAGGAGGTTGTCGTAGAGGACGATCCGCTTGGTCCGGCCCATGCCGGTGAAGTAGGCGTTCGCCTTGGTGGTCCGCCTGCCGGCGTCCATGACCAGCACCTCACCCACCTCGACCCCCGCGTCCGCGGCCAGTGCCACCACCCGATCCCTGAAGGGCCCGGCCGGCAGGGGTTCGAACTTGTGAAACAGCGGGTCAACGACCAGGGGCGCCAGCATGGCCTGCAGCGCGAGGAACAGGCCGAACGCCCCGGCGGCCGGCACGGGCCAGAAATAGGCCCCGTTCCGAATAATCAGGAAAAAACCGACCAGCGCCACCAGGCTCAGGACCGTCTTGATCACGAAACCCTTTCCCTGATCCGCAAACCACAGCCCCAGACCCTGGGTGGAGAAACCGTACCGGTGCTCCAGCACGAACCCGCGGCAGAAGTCCAGCGGCAGGGTGACGACGGCCAGCAGGGCCGAAAGCAGGACGAGGTAAACGGTCAGTTGCAGATACGGGTTCGCCCCGGGCAGCGGCACCCAGCCCCGGCCGAAAAGAAAAAGCACCGCCGCCGCCAGCACCAAAATCACCAGGACCTGGTCGGCCGCGAACAACAGGTACCGCGCCTGGGCGTAAACACGCCCTTTCTCCACCTGGCTCCCCTCGAAATAAGCCAGCGTGTCAGCCGAGATCTCCGGCGGGGACAGGGCGAAGTACGCCAGCAACGACAGAAGCACAAAATTCAGGAACACTCCGCCCCACAGCAGCAACGGACCCATACTCACCGTAAAATTCACCCGCCTTTGGACTAGACTGGTCGATAACACAATATCAGACCCGACTGCGCTTTTCCATCGCCGTAAAGGCCCGGTCTTGCAACGACTCGCACACATGTTACCGGCGGAATTGATTTCGCCGCTCCGGTTCAGACTAGGAACCAAGGAGGATGTGCATTGGCGACGGAGCGCGACACGTTCGGAAAGATAAAAATCCCACGCGGCGACCGCCTGGCCGGCGCGGTCATCGTCGTAGTCTTTGTCTTCCTGGGCATCATCTCCGCGACCGGGGGCGTTCCGGCCAACCCCTCCTCCCTCCCGCTGCCGGTCAAACTTCTGGGACCCGTCCTGCTGCTCGGTGTCTTTTCGGCAGTCGTCTACGGATTGGCCCGGCGCGCCGACCGGGGCGCCTCCTGACCGCAAACCGTGAAACGCAGGTAACATCCGTGAACCGCAAAAGCGGCTCTATTCTCGGGTGGCTGGGCCCGGTCGCCCTTATCCCCCCTTAACCGCTGCTTTTGGTTAATTGTCGGGATTCTGGTAAATCATAACCGGAAAACACGCGGGGGGCTGCCCGTAATTGCGCAGGCACAAAAAGTCCGGCGTCCCGGCAAAACAAGACTCCATCTCAGGCCACACCACCGTTGAGTTTGCCGCACTAATCCGCAAGCGGCTGGGTGACCCGCCCGACCTCGTTGTCCGCCACCTGATAATGGGGGGCAGCCCCGCCGTGCTCCTTTTCCTGGACAGACTGGCCGACACCAAGCTGCTTTCGGAAACGGTACTCGAAACCATCGTTAGAGACTCCGCTTCGTCTCCGGGAGTCCCGCCCGCCGCGCAGATACCCATTGCCGCGGTCCGGTACCGTTCCAGCCTTGACGAGTCCGTCGAAGATCTTCTGGGGGGTAAGTCGCTGCTCTTCCGGGAGGGGGACGATGAGTGCCTCGTTCTGGACACCTTCGGTCCCCGCACGCGCAACGTGGAAGAACCGACCGCGGAAACCGTGGTGCGTGGACCACGGGAGTCTTTCGTGGAAAACATCGGCGACAACGCGGCCTTGGTGCGCTTGGGACTCAAGAACGCGGCGCTGCGGGTCCGGGAGCTGCACATCGGGGAGCATACCAAGACCACGGTATACGTCCTGTACGTGGACGGTCTGGCCATGCCCTCCGTCATTGAAGAAGTCGTGCGGCGACTGGGCGGCAGGCAGATCAAGCGGGTGGCCGGGCACGGAACCGTCGCCAGACAGCTCCAAGCATCCCCCTACCCTCTTTTCCCCACCGCGCTGGTCACGGAAAGGCCGGACCGGGTGGTCGCGGGACTCTTGGAAGGCCGGGTCGCCGTCCTGGTGGACCGCACCCCCTTTAGCGTCATGGTTCCCAGCGTTTTCGTGGAACACCTGCAGAGTCCGGAAGACTACTACGAAAACCGCATGCTTCAGGGCATCATCAGGATCATCCGCTACACCATGCTGCACCTGGCCATTCTCGGACCGGCCTTGTACGTCGCATCCGTTACGTTCCACCATGAGATGATCCCGACACCCCTGCTGGTGACGCTCCTCAACCAGCGGGAGGTCGTGCCGTTTCCGGCGGCGCTGGAAGCCCTGATCATGGGTTTCGTGTTCGAGGGGCTGCGGGAGGCCGGCGTGCGGCTGCCGAGACCGATGGGCCAGGCGGTGAGTATCGTCGGCGGTATCGTCCTTGGTCAAGCCGCCATCACCGCGGGGATCGTCTCACCGGCGATGGTGATCGTCGTCGGGTTCACCGCCATCGCCTCCTTCACGGTGCCCAGTCTGTCCCTCAATGCGCCCCAACTCATCCTGCGGGTGGCCTTCCTTCTGGGCGCGGCCGTTCTTGGACTGTACGGGGTCATCGTCCTCTACCTGTTTGTGCTTGGGCATCTCCTGTCGATCCGGTCTTTCGGCGTACCCTATTTCTTCCCGCTGGTCCCGATCTCCAAGGCCGGCATGATGGACACTTTCGTGGTCAGCCGGCCCGAGGTGCAGGACCTGAACCCCATTGAGCAGGGGGGAATTGACGATTAAGCGCCGGTTCATTACCAGCGGCCAACTCACCGCGATTGTGCTCACCCTTGTCCTGTCCACCGCGCTGCTGCTGCTGCCGAACACCTTGGCCGTCAAGACCGCGCAAAGCGCCTGGCTGGCACCCTGGTTCGCGCTGCCGGTCGCCGTCTTCGTCGCCTGCCTGGTGATCGCCTTGCACCGGCGTTATCCCGGTCAGACCCCGGTTGAGTACGCGCCAAGGATTCTGGGCCGCCCGCTTGGGAAAGCGGTGGGGTTAATGTACGTGCTTTTTTTCTTCCACATGGCCGCGACGAACATCCAGGAACACAGCATGTTTCTGGACTCCACCATTCTGATCACCACCCCGGGCGCCGTTTTCTACGGCTCATTAGCCGTTTTGGCCGTTTACCTCCTGTGGCAGGGGCTGCACGTACTGGTCCATCTCAACCAACTTATCGTCCCCATCGCCCTGGCAACTTTGCTGGTCCTGTTGCTGATGGTTTCCCCGAACATGGAACCCGGTCACCTGGCCCCGCTCGTCTCCTACGGCGGTCTGCCCGACCTCCTGGCGGGGTCGGTCATCTCGGCCGGCTGGCTCAGCCTGGTCTTCGGGCTCAGCATGCTGCTCCCGTACGTGAAACCGGAGGTGCGCGTCGGCCGCGCCGCCGTCGGGGGTCTGGTCATTACCACCTTCTTCCTGTCCCTGTTGATCGCCGGAATCATCGCCGTGTTCAACGCCGCCGAGACCACCCGCCTCCAGTTCCCGGTCTATTCCCTGGCCCGGTTCGTGTTTATCGGCGAGTTTTTCAACCGCCTCGACCCGCTGTCGGTGTTGGTATGGGTGGCAGCGGTCAGCGTGAAGTTCGGGTTTTGGTTTTTCATCGCGGTGGCCGGCCTCGCGCAACTTACCGGTGTGAAATCAACCAGGGGGTTGCTCCCGGCGGCCGCGTTCTTTGTCGCCGCCCTGTCCACGCTGTTGTACGATAACGTAGCCCAGCTGACCACCGCCTTGGCGGAGATAATGCCGCTATATTTCCTCACCGTCCAGGTCGGTATGCCCACCGTCCTCTTCGTGGCGGCGGTTTTGCGCGGCAAGGAGGTGGAATCGTGAAAGGCCACGGGCTGGCCGCGATGCTCCTTCTGTCCTTGATCCTTCTCACCGGCTGTTGGGACCGGGTCGAGCTGAACCAGTTGGGCATGGTCTGGGCCGTGGCCTTTGACCCGGCCCCGGAAGAATCGGGAGACAAGGTAGAGATAACCGCGCAAGTCCTGAATCCGCAGCCGCCGGGGCAAACCGTCGGTCAGGGCGGGGGCGGCGGCCAGGAACCCTTTGTGAACCTATCGGCCACGGGACGTAGCACGGTGGAGGCCTCGAACAGAATGGCGGTGGAATCCGCGCGCCGCCCCTCTTTCGGTCAAACGCAGCTCATAATCCTTGGCCAGGATCTGGCAAAAACAGACATGCGGATTTTGATAGAACGACCGGGCAGAGGTTTTGAAGCGCGGCGTGCGGCCCGGTTGGTCGTCGCCAAGGCCGTTTCCGGCAAAGAGCTTCTTTCCACCAACGTCAAGTTGGCCGGAACGCCGGCCCAAGGAATGATTAGTATCCTGGAGGCGCAGACTCTGACCGGTTTTGTGCCCGACATCAGGCTCCGGGACTTCCTGGCCGCGTTGAACAGCCAGACCGCCGCCGCGGTTACGCCGGCGCTTACCGTGATCAGGGAAGACCCCGCCGGCGGCAAACAGGCCGAACCGCTCGTCCGGGCCGTGGGCACGGCCGTATTCCGGAACGGAAGACTCGTCGGTTACCTCACGCTCCAGGAGACGCGGGGGTTTCTCTGGGAGCAGGGGCGGATCCGGGAAACGATCGTAAACGTGCCCTTCCCGGGGGCTCCGCCCGACCAGATAATCGGAATCGGGATCCGCAGGGCTTTTTCGAGCATTACCATGGAAGCGGACGGCCACCAGGTCAAAGCAGACATTAGCATTGAAGTAAGAGCCGACATCAGCGAGTATGGTGTTTTGCGGGATATAGCCAAACCCCGGTCGTGGAGCATCCTGAACGAGGAGTTAAGCCGGGTCGTGAAGGACGAGATTGAACACACCGTCCGCAAGTCTCAGGCTCTACGGGCCGACATCTTCAACCTCGGCGAGCAGCTCCGGAGGCAGGACAACGAGAGT
>JACUUW010000106.1 GCA_014859075.1 Desulforudis sp. | reverse complement strand
GTCTCCGGGCCAGGGAGAAGCTGGTGGTCCAGGCACTGATCGCCGTCGCCTTGGCGCTGGCGGCCGTTATTGTGTTTGACCGCGGCACCGATCTGCCCGTACCCTTTTCCGGGCTGTTCGTACCCGGCGGCTACATCCTGGAGTTGGGGTGGTGGCTGTTTCTTGGTTTTACCCTGTTTGTACTCCTGGGCACGGCCAACGCCGTCAATCTCACCGACGGGTTGGACGGCCTGGCGGCGGGTGTTTTCGTGGTCGCCGCGGTCGCCTTGGGTGTGATCGCCCTGGTTATGGACAAAGCCTGGGTCGCTGTCGTACTGGGTGCGCTGGTCGGCGGCTGCATCGGTTTCCTGTGCTTCAACTATTATCCGGCGCGTGTATTCATGGGAGACACGGGATCCCTGGCTTTAGGCGGCGGCCTGGGCGCCGCCGCCGTGGTGACGAGGAGCGAGCTGTTTCTCGTAATCATCGGCGGCGTATTCGTGGTCGAGACGCTGTCGGTGATCATCCAGGTGATTTCCTATCAACTTACCCGCCGGCGGGTTTTTCGGATGGCTCCGCTGCACCATCACTTCGAACTGGGCGGCTGGTCTGAAACCCGGGTGGTGAATGTGTTCTGGGCGGTGGGGTTGGTGTTCGCGCTCCTCGGCCTGGCGGGGATTTATGGAATAGGCTAAAACGGTCGTTGGTGGTCGGTCGTCGGTATTCCTGGAACCACAGACGACTGAAGACCAACGACTGACGACTCAAATCGCGTCCTCGTCGGCGGCACCGCCGGCCTTACTTTCGCCAGCTGCCGTTACCGTCGCTGCGCATGTCGCGGTCCGGGGACGACCCGCCCGCCGGTGGAGACCGCCGGCGAAGGCGACATTGCGTAGCGTGGCTAACGGCCCTCGGCGCCGGTGAGGTCAGCCCTGCAGTCGACGAGGACGCGACGTAACCTGCAGGGAGCCACCAGCGTAATCGGATCGGTGAGGATCACTTCCGATCAACGTGTACGATTATCGATCGCAATCCGCAGGAGACCGGCAGGGCTCCGAACCAAGCCGTAGGGCCGTCCACGCGTAGCACCGGAGCCGAGCGGCGGTTCTACCGGCTGCCTTCCGCGACTGGTGCTGCCGCCGGAGCGGAGCACGACTCGCTGCCGGGGGCACCACGCCCGGCGCGGCGTCTTGGATTGGTTGCATCTATTAGTCTGGAGAACAGCAGGAGGCTGAGGGTCTTGGACCTGAAAGGCAAGAGAGTTCTCGTGGTCGGTGCCGCCCGGAGCGGCCAGGCCGTCGCTCGGTTCCTGGCCGCCAGGGAGATCCAGGTTACACTTACCGACGCCCGGCGGCGGAGTGAACTCCATCTGGGGGAGTTGGCCGGGGTCCGTCTCGCTCTGGGCGCCTATCCGGAAATCTCTCCTCAAAGCTGGGACCTGGTGGTAGTAAGCCCGGGCGTCCCTTTTGATGCGCCACTCCTGGTTCAGGCCCGTGAGCAGGGAATCCCGGTGATCGGGGAACTGGAACTGGCCTGGTGTTTCACCCGCGCCCCGGTGATTGCCGTAACGGGAACCAACGGCAAGACTACGACCACCGCGTTGCTCGGTGAGGTATTCCGTCAGGCGGGTCGCCGTACGCTGGTCGCCGGGAACATCGGGGTGCCCTTGATCAGCGAGGTTGAAGCATACGGTCCGGAAGACATGATCGTGGTGGAGGTTTCCAGTTTCCAACTTGAGACCGTCCATGACTTCCGGCCCCTGGTGGCCGTTATCCTGAACCTGACGCCGGACCACCTGGATCGACATGGTACCATGGAGGCCTATGTGGAGGCCAAGGCCGCCATTGTTGCCAATCAGGGCCCGTCGGACTGGACTGTCCTGAACCACGACGACCCGGTCACCGCTGCTCTCGCCTCGCGGACAAAAGGTTCGGTCATATTCTTTAGCCGGCAACATAAGCTGGAACAAGGTGTTTTTATCCAGGAAGGCCAGATACTGGCGCGGGGAGCTGCAGGGGAAACACTTGTCTGCGGAACGGACAGCCTCGCGCTGCCCGGCACGCACAACCAGGAAAACGCGCTGGCGGCGGTTGCGGCCGGTTGGGCTGTCGGCGTTGACACGGCGGCCCTGGCCCGGGCCCTGGCGGGCTTCAGAGGGGTGCCACACCGTCTTGAAGCGGTGGGTCAGATAGACGGGGTGAGTTACGTCAACGATTCCAAGGCTACAAACCCCGAGGCCGCATGCCGGGCGTTGGAGGCTTATGCAGAGCCGATTGTGCTGATTGCCGGCGGGCGTAATAAGGGTAATGACTTCAACATCCTCATGGAAAGGACACGGGAAAAGGCCCGGGTGTTAATTGTGCTCGGGGAGTGTGCCGACGAGATGATGCGGGCGGCGGATCTGGCCGGAGTGGCGCACGTCTTGCAGGCGGCCGACTTGGCCGAGGCCGTTGGTTTGGCACGAAACGCGGCACTTCCCGGGGAGGTTGTGCTCTTGTCACCGGCGTGCGCCAGTTGGGATATGTTTGAAAGCTACGAGGAGCGGGGCGACCTGTTCCGTCGCCTGGTACAGGAACTGGCAAGGGAGGCGGGTTGATTGCGGAAAGGCGGTAGAGCACCCGATTTCCTGCTTTTCCTAACCGTGCTGATGCTCTTGAGCATGGGCCTCGTCATGATTCTGAGTGCCAGCGAATACACCACCCTGGTCAGTTACAACGACAGTTTCTATTTCTTTAAGCGCCAGTTGTTGTGGGCGCTGATCGGCCTGTCCTTGATGTTTCTTGTTATGAACTGGGACTATTGGAACTGGCGGCGTTATGCCTTGCCGCTCTTGGCCCTGGCTTTTGTGTTGCTTATCCTGGTCTTGGTCCCCGGGGTTGGCAGGGAGGCGTACGGATCGAGCCGGTGGCTCGGGTTTGGACCTCTGACCTTTCAACCGTCTGAGTTCGTGAAGCTCTGCCTGATGGTGTTCACCGCCTACGGCCTGTCCCGGAAAGGGGAACTGGTACAAAGCTTTACCCGCGGGTTGTTGCCGTTCCTGATCATGCTGGCGGCGGCGGCGGGCCTCATACTGTTGCAGCCCGACCTGGGTACGGCGGTGACCCTGGCCGGCACAATCCTGATCATGTTCTTTGCCGCCGGAGCTCGGATAAGCGCTCTGGCCGGACTTGCCGGAGCGGGGCTGGCCGCCGTGGGCCTGGCTGTAGCTGTGGCGCCCTACCGTCTGGATCGGCTCATGGCTTTCCTGGATCCGTGGCAGGACCCCCAGGGCGGTGGTTTTCACATCATCCAGTCGCTTTACGCCCTGGGCTCGGGAGGTTTGTTCGGAACCGGCCTGGGACAGGGCAAGCAGAAGTTTCTTTACCTGCCTGCCCAGCACACCGACTTCATTTTTGCGGTGATCGGCGAGGAGTTGGGATTTGTCGGAGCCGCGTTGGTCATCTGCCTGTTCACCGTCTTCGTTTGGCGGGGGCTGAAGGTGGCCGTCACCGCCCCCGATGCTTTCGGTAGCCTTTTGGCGACCGGTCTCACGGTTGGGATCGCCTTGCAGGCAATCATCAATATCGGAGTTGTTACCGGAACCCTTCCGGTCACCGGTATCACGCTGCCCTTTATCAGCTTTGGAGGCACCTCGCTGATCTTTACGTTGATCGGCGTGGGGATTTTGCTCAACATATCAAAATACTCCACGGGGAAGTGAGTCGGAGAGGGGCGTTTTAACAAAGAACCGAGTGGAAACTCTTGGGACAGGTCCGTAGACACCAAGTCTCAGTTACCCATGTTCTGAATCTGACTTCTAAACTATTGTCCTACAAGGAAACCGAGGTCGAGAGCCTTGCGTATCATCGTTACCGGTGGCGGCACCGGCGGACACATTTACCCCGCTTTGGCCGTAGCGGAGGGAATCAGGCAGAGGCACCCCGGGGCCGAAGTGCTGTACGTGGGGACCGAAGGGGGCCTGGAGGCCGGCATCGTATCCCGGTCCGGGTTCGCTTTTCGCGCCATTCCGGGTGCGGGGTTAAAGCGCAGCCTGACGCCCAGGAACTTGCTGTCGATCCTGCGGGCCGGTCAGGGCTTTGCGGCTTCGCGGGCGCTTGTGCGCCGGTTTCGGCCCGATGTGGTCGTGGGCACGGGGGGCTACGTCTGCGGGCCGGTAGTGCTGGCAGCCGCCTTGCAGGGGTTCAGAACCCTGATACACGAGCAGAACGCTGTACCCGGTTTGACCAACCGGGTTTTGTCCCGCTACGCCGACCGCACGGCGATCACGTTTGTGGAGGCTGTGAAGCACTTTCCCCGCCGGGCCCGGATCATTCTGACCGGGCTGCCGGTGCGTCCGGAGATTCTAGCGGTGAACCGTGAGGATTCCCGCAGGCGGTTGGGCTTGGCGGCGAACGAGTTTGTAGTGGTTTCCTTCGGGGGCAGCCGCGGCGCCAGGAGCCTGAACCTGGCTTTGGTGTCGGTGGTACAAGCCCTGCACGGGCGCGGGGGGTGGAGGCTTTACCACGCTACGGGTACGGCGGGTGTTGAGGAGTTTCGGCAGACTCTGGGGGCGACGGGCGGGGTCCCACGGGAAGAGGAAAATATAGTGATCGCCCCCTACTTTTACAATATTTCGACCTTGCTGGCCGCAGCCGACCTGGTGGTTTGCCGGGCCGGGGCTTCGACCATCGCCGAACTCACGGTGTTGGGCCTGCCGGGTATCCTGGTGCCCTACCCGTACGCCACCGGCAAACACCAGGAGCATAACGCACGTGCTCTCGCCGAGCGGGGTGCGGCCGTCGTTATTCATGACCGGGATTTGACCGGAGTACGGCTCCTGGCCACCATCGAGCAACTGCGAAACGAACCCGCGACCCTCTCCGCCATGGGCCGGGCCGCGAAATCCCTGGCCAAGCCGCGGGCCCTGGATAACCTCCTGGACAGCATTGAAAAGCTTGCAGGAACCAGGGAAAAATAATTGAATAATGTCAAAGCGCAAACCATAATTGTTGTTTCCGGTGACAGGCTACGTCACACTCAAAATATGCGGAGCATAGTATACACAGAACGGGCGCCCCAAAGGAAGGAGCGAGTTTATGCCTCTAGAACCCCAGCACGTACACTTTGTGGGTATCGGTGGGGCGGGGATGAGTGGCATCGCCAGGGTTCTTCTGAGTCACGGATTCACCGTGAGTGGTTCAGACTTGAAAAAATCCGGTATCACCGACAAATTGCAGATTTCGGGCGCCAAAGTCTACTACGGCCACTCTCCGGCCAACTTGGGCGAAGCCGAACTGGTGGTGTACTCTTCGGCTGTGCCGCCCGAAAACCCCGAACTTGTGGCGGCCCGAAAACGAGGTTTGCCGGTCGTTCCCCGCGCAGAGATGCTGGCACGGCTGATGAAGCAACAGAAAGGGATCGCCGTGGCCGGAGCCCACGGCAAGACCACCACCACTTCGCTTACGGCTGTCCTGCTGGAACGGACGGGATTTGACCCCACCATCATCATCGGCGGTGAAACAAGTGATTTCGGCAACGCCAAAGCGGGTGGCGGCGACTACCTGGTTGCGGAAGCAGACGAGAGCGACGGTTCCTTCTCCTTGTTGGAGCCATCCATCGTGGTAGTCACGAATGTCGAGGACGACCACCTGGACCACTACCGGACGGTGGAGGCCATCCGGAAAGCCTTCCGGGGATTTATTGCCAAAACGCCGCGTGACGGGGTGGCTGTGCTCTGTCATGAAGACCTTTTCCTGCGTCGGTTGGTTTCGGAAACATCGGTACCGGTCATAACGTATGGCTACACGCCGGACGCCGATTACAGTTTGTTGAATTTCAGTCTGAACTGCGCGGTTTCCGGCGCGGATGTTTACTGGCGGCGGGAACTCCTGGGCCGATTGGAACTGATTGTGCCCGGCCGGCACAACCTCCTGAATGCCTTGGCCGTGGTCGCCGTGGGCCGGTACTTGGGATTGGAGTTCCCGGAGATTGCCGGGGTGTTGCGCCATTTTCGCGGGGTCAAGCGGCGTTTCGAAATGGTGGGGGAAATCAAGGGAGTCAGAATCGTGGATGACTACGCACATCATCCGACCGAGATCAAAGCGACTCTGGAAGCGGCGCGTCAGACCGGACCGGGCCGGTTGATTGCGGTGTTTCAACCGCACCGTTATACGCGTACCAAGTACCTTTACGAAGCGTTCGGCAAGGCTTTCTCCAACGCCGACCAGATTATGTTGAGCAAAATCTATTCGGCCGGGGAGAAACCGATCAACGGCGTGACCGCACGGTTGATCTTGGATGAGATCAAGAAGAATCACCATGCGGAACCGCTTATGTTTGATGACCAGGAACTCCTGGTGCGCCACCTGGCGGCAAACGTGCAGGAAGGGGACTTGGTGATCACCCTGGGGGCGGGGGACATCTGGCGGAGCGGACGGGCGCTGTTCCAGGTCCTGGGGGGTTGACGGTGAATATTTACTTGAACCTGAAGGCCGGGGTTCGTGGGGCGGTTCGTACTAACGAGCCGCTTTCCGAACACACGACGTGGCGAATCGGCGGTCCGGCTGATTACTTCGTGGAGCCCGCCGGTTTGAAAGACCTGCAGTTTGTGACGCGTTTTGCCGCCGCCCGGCGGCTGCCGCTCACCGTGATGGGCAATGGGTCGAACCTCCTGGTCAGTGATGC
>JACUUW010000105.1 GCA_014859075.1 Desulforudis sp. | reverse complement strand
GAACCTGCGACCTTCGGGTTATGAGCCCGACGAGCTACCGGCTGCTCCACCCCGCGTCGTCAACGAATCTATTGTATCACATACCGGTGTCACTTACAAGGACAGTCACAACCGGCATTTATGCTGGAGCCGGCGGAGGGACTCGAACCCCCGACCGGCTGATTACAAATCAGCTGCTCTGCCACTGAGCTACGCCGGCCCAAAATTCAGACGGGGCTGGCTTTCCGCCCGCACCGTCCAAAACGCCTGAAGCGCATTCCTATGGTAGCAGATGTACCCCTGTGATGTCAACTGTTTTGGAGATGTGAGGTGAGAAGTTGGGAAGTGGAATGTTGACTGATTAGTTGACCGATTACATTTCGCGTCTTTCCAGGTATTTTTCCAGTTTCCGCTTTACCCGCTGCAGCGCGTTGTCGATCGACTTGACGTGCCGGTCCAGTTCCTCGGCGATTTCCTGGTAAGACTTGCCCTCCAGGTAGGACATCAGCACGCTCCACTCCAGAGAGCTGAGCAATTCACCGATTTTACCCTCGATGTCGTCGAACTCTTCCCGGCTGATTATCAGTTCCTCGGGGTCGGTGATCTTGGAACCGGAGATGACGTCGAGCAACGTGCGGTCCGAATCTTCGTCGTAAATCGGTTTGTTCAAGGAAACATAAGAGTTGAGGGGGATATGCTTCTGCCGGGTTGCGGTCTTAATCGCCGTAATGATCTGTCTGGTGATGCAGAGCTCCGCAAAAGCACGAAATGAAGACAGTTTGTCCAGGCGGAAGTCGCGAATGGCCTTGTACAGACCGATCATTCCCTCCTGGATGATGTCCTCCCGGTCAGCGCCGATAAGAAAGTAAGACCTCGCCTTGGCCCGAACAAAATGGCGGTATTTGTTGATAAGATACTCCAACGCTTCACTGTCGCCGTCCCGAGCATGTTCCACGATTTTTTCATCTTCTAATGTAAGGTAGATCGGGGTGGTCTCAAGCTGGGGGTTGAGGCTCAAACAGTATCGCCTCCTGTAAGGAATAGAAGGAGTCGCTTACGTAGTGATTATACTTAATGCGCGGAGGGGAGTCAAGCCCACTTGTCCCGACATGTACCTACTTTTTTTTCCGCCGCCACGCTTCCAGGGTCGCCCGGATGGAACTCTCCAACCGGTTTTCCAGGTAGCCGTCCGCCGGCTTTTCCGGGCAGTAGGTCCTTGATTCCCGGCCGATCTGCCGTATTCTTTCCCAGAATTCGGCAGGAGGCACCCGGTACGCCCCCTGACCCAGGATGACCCGCTGCTCCACGTAGTCAGCGGTGACCACGTACACCAGGGCCGACCCGGAAAGCTTCCCGGCCATTCGTTCGATGACGGTATCGGCCGTTTCTCCCTCACCCGTATAAATCACCTCGACCCCGCCGTGTGTTTCGGTGTGCGCCACGCCTCCGGAGACAAGGTGGGCGTCGAAAACAACGGTCACCTGCTGGCCGGCGAGCACGGCGAAATTGATCAGGGTGTCGATCAGCCGGAGGCGTGCGTGGTCCATTTCCAGATCCTTAAACTCGGGGGAATGGAAGATAACGTTGTAGCCGTCGACCAGGAGATGCTCTTTCATTGTTATCGGCCGCTCCTTTGCCGGACGACCTCGTAGATCAACAGGGCGGCCGCCACCGAGGCGTTCAGCGACCCGACCCGCCCGAACATCGGCAGGCGGACCAGGAAGTCGCACTCATTCCGGACCACCCGGCCCAGACCCCGGTCCTCCCCCCCGATCACCAGGGCGAGAGGTCCCTTGAGGTCCGCGTCCCAGTAGACCTGTTCGCCGGCCGGATCGGCCCCGACCACCCACAGGCCCTTGTCTTTGAAGTAGCGCAACGCCCGGGCGATATTATCCACCCGCGCCACCCGTATGTAGTTCACCGCGCCCGCCGAGGCCTTCGCCACCGCCGCAGTGATGCCCGCCGCCCGGCGGGCCGGAATGACCGCACCCGCGCAACCGGCCGCCTCGGCCGTGCGCAGGACGGCCCCGAGATTGTGCGGATCCTGGATCTCGTTCAGGACCAGCACCAGTGGTGCGGCGTCCGTCGCCAGCAGGTCTTCCACTCCGACATAGGCCTGCTCGGCCGCCACCGCCACCACTCCCTGGTGCGCCGCTCCGGGCGCCAGGGCGTCCAGGCGGGTCCGGTCGGCCTCCTGCACCGGGACGCCCCGGTTGCGGGCCAGGGAAACCAGCTCGTGCCGGACGGAGGGGGTCATACCACGGGCCAAGATCACCTTGTTCAAAGGCCGGCCGGCCCGCAGGGCCTCGCGTACCGCGTTCCGGCCGCAGATCACGTTACTCAAAAGATCACCCATAGGAATAATGTGCTGGTCCAAGACAGTTCTATTCTAACTCAGTTTGGGCACCAGGCATAGACATGCAGCTTGGGATCCCGGTCCGACCGTTCGGTCCGGTTGTATTTGTTTGGTATAGTCCTCAGGGGTACGGTGACCGTGCTGGAGGATGTGCTGCTCGACCACGAAGACCTGGACTACCACCTGTACAGCACGTTGGAGGACGACACCCTGGTCCGCGGCATGACCCACCTGACCAACGGGCGCGGGGACAGGGCCGGCGACCGCCCGATGGACCAGAACACCAAACTCCAGTGACTCCCGGCACCACCAACGGGCATGCGGGTAGTAACGCCACGGTAAATTACCGTGGCGTTACCCTCTCAGAGCAGCCTTCGGAACCCTTGGGGTCAAGCTTGTTAGGGTAGCTTGTTAGGGTCAGGTGTTTCCTCACAAATGCACGCCTGAACCCATCAATGGTTGTATTTTTTGCGGACTTCTTTGAGGCGGCCGCAGTTCAGGTCCCCTTCCGGGCAAGGGCCGCGAAGGCAGGCCGGTCCGGCCTTGGCGAAAATAGTAGGGGCCACGGGTTTCACCAGCCGCAGTATCTCATCGGCCAGTTCCCGGATTTCCCACTGGGCGCGCTCGCAGCAACGCAAAGTGAAGAAGTGCAGCAGTTCGCGAGCGTTCATGGTGAACACAAACCTGGTCTCCGCGGCGTTGGGCAACACGAACCGGGCGTCTTCGTAGGTGTCCCGCCCGCCGCCCAAACGGCGGACCCAGTCATCGTACCATTCCTGGATTGTACGCATCTGGCGGGCGAACTCGGCCCGGGCCTCTTCCCCCAGGCCGGCGATACGCGGCGGCACGATGTAATCGAACACCCCGTCCGGGTTTTTCGCCGCCGTCTCCCCGACGTAACGCTGGGACTGCACGCTGAAAGAGGCCAACCGGTGCCGGGTGATCTGAGCCAACAGGCTCCGGGAAACCCCCTGGACCGCAAAAGTAAAAGAAGCATGTTCGATTACCGTCACGTGTCCCATGCCCACCAGCTTGCGGATCAACTCGGCCGGTTCCCGGTCCACCTCCCCCTCGATCAGGGCCGCGTTCTCCAGGCTCGAGTAACACCGGCGTCCGGCCACGGCGGCCAACACCTCGGGTTCCGGGGTATGGGTCACCAACACGACCCGCAGACTGCATTCGCCCACGCCCAACTCCCCTTATCTGTTTTTTCCTGGGCCTCAGCCTTCTAAGTGGTGCTTCGGCCATTACCTTCCGGCCACTGGTGACCGGTTTTTTTCCAGCGCACACTTTCGGCCGTGTCCTCCAGGGTAACCCCCAACTCGCGCAGACCGTCGCGGATGCGGTCGGCCGTGGCGAAGTCCTTCCGCCGGCGTGCATCCTGCCGGACCGCGATCAACAGGTCTAGGAGACGGTGCGAAAGCTCGCCGCCCAGGGACTCGGCTTCGAGCACCAACCACCCCTCCCGCTCCGGGAAGATACCCAGTACATTGTTGAAAACGGTGAAGAGATCCAGCACCTTTTGCAGTACTCCCCGGTTGGGGCGCTCGGAGTGGTGCAGGTAACCGTTCACCTCGCCGGCCAGGTCGAAGAGTACGGCCTGGGCCAGCGCCGTATTGAAATCATCATCCATCGCCGCTTCAAACCGGGTTCGGAGCTGGTCCAGGG
Organism: Desulforudis sp.; assembly: GCA_014859075.1. Taxonomy (GTDB): domain Bacteria; phylum Bacillota; class Desulfotomaculia; order Desulfotomaculales; family Desulforudaceae; genus Desulfopertinax. The sequence goes on along the minus strand of JACUUW010000105.1, from coordinate 2,671 downwards.
CGGCCGCCAGCCCGCCGGCGTCGTCCGGGGTATTCTCCCGCACCCGTCTGCTCTCCAGCGCCTCCCGGACCAGGTTGATGGAAGTCTTCAGCCGCTCCAGGGACCGGACCCCGGCGTCCATACTCTCCTGGTTGAAATCCAGCGGACTCCGGTAGTGGTTCGAAAGCAGGAACAGACGCAGGGCCGCACCGGGGTGAATCCGGGTGAGTTCACGCATCAGGGAGACGTTACCCAGCGACTTCGACATCTTCTCCTCGCGGATAGTCACAAAACCGTTGTGTACCCAGTAACGAGCAAAGGGCCGCCCGGTGGCTCCTTCGGACTGGGCGATTTCGTTTTCGTGGTGGGGAAAAATCAGGTCGGCGCCGCCGCCGTGAATGTCAAAACCAACACCGAGGTATTTTTGGGCCATGGCCGAGCATTCGATGTGCCAGCCGGGACGCCCGGGGCCCCAAGGACTGTCCCACCGAGGCTCACCCGGCTTGGCGGCCTTCCAGAGGGCGAAGTCCAGGGGATCGTGCTTTTGTTCGCCGACTTCCACCCGCGCTCCCGCCCGCAGGTCGTCAACGGAGCGCTTGGACAGCTTGCCGTAATCCGTAAACTTGCGGACCGCGAAGTAGACGTCTCCGCCCGCCTCGTAGGCCAACTCCCGGTCGACAAGCGTTTGGATCAGCTCGATGATCTCGGGGATGTGGTTGGAGGCCTTCGGGTGCACGTCGGCCCGCCGGACGTTCAGGGCGTCGGCGTCCACGAAGTACTCGTCCACGTACCGGGCGGCGAGAACCGCGGGGTCCATCCCCTCCGCCCGGGCCCGGTTGATGATCTTATCGTCAACGTCGGTAAAGTTCTGGACGTAGGAAACCTGATAGCCCCGGTATAGAAAATAGCGGCGGATGGTGTCAAACACCACCAGCGCGCGGGCGTTCCCCAGGTGGATGAAGTTGTACGTGGTGGGTCCACAGACGTAAATGCCGACCTTCCCGGGTTCACGAGGCCGAAACGTTTCCTTGCGCCCGGTCAGGGTGTTGAAGATTTCCAAGCTCTCTGTCCCCTTCCGCCTCTTGTTCGCCTTCCAACCGGCGCACCTTGGCCTCCAGTTGTTCAATTTGCGCCTGCATCAAGGACAGCGCCTCGGCCACCGGGTCCGGCAGTTGGTCGTGGCGCAGGTCGATACTATCGATCCGCTGCCCGTCGCGCCGGACGACTCTTCCGGGCACCCCCACTACCGTGCAGTTCGGCGGCACGGGCTTCAAAACCACCGAACCAGCCCCGATCTTGGAGTTTTCCCCGATTTCGAAGGAGCCCAGAATCTTGGCACCGGCACTGACCACCACGTTGTCCCCGATGGTTGGATGGCGCTTGCCCTTCTCCTTGCCGGTCCCGCCCAGGGTCACCCCCTGGTAAATGGTGACGTTGCGACCGATCTCCGTTGTCTCGCCGATCACCACCCCGGTACCGTGGTCGATGAAAAAACCCTCTCCGATCCGCGCCCCGGGGTGAATCTCAACGCCGGTCAGGAAACGGGAAAGGTGGGAGATGAGCCGGGCCACCGTGAACAGCCGCCAACGGTAAAAGGCATGGGCGATACGGTGCATGCAGATCGCGTGCAGTCCGGGGTAACAAAGGAGCACTTCCACCAGGTTTTTAGCCGCCGGATCGCGCTCGAAGACCACCCGGACATCCCGCCGGAGTGTTCTGAACATTTCCTCTCCCTCCCCCGTCGGTGCACCCCGAAAACCACCGCGAAGACCTTGGTACGTACCTATCCGCCGGACACGCAAAAAAGACCTGCACGTGCCCCGGCAGGCCCTATTATAACACCGGGTCGCCGGCGAACACAACTCCGCGCAGGGCGGCAACGGCGTAGGCAGCCATACCCGCCCCGGCACCGGTGAAGCCCAGGCCCTCGGTAGTGGTGGCCTTTACGTTCACCACCGCGGGAGACACCCCCAACACGCGGGCGATGTTGCCCTCCATTCGGGGTATGAACGGCGCCAGCCGGGGTGCCTGGGCCACGACGACCGCGTCCAGGTTCGCCACTTCCAGGCCGCGCTCCCGGACCACTCCGGCCACCCGGTCCAGTAAAACCAGGCTCGAGAGGCCACGAAATGCGGGGTCGTTATCGGGGAACAGGCCGCCGATGTCACCGGCACCGGCGGCGCCCAGCAGGGCGTCCATGACGGCGTGGACCAGCACATCGGCATCGGAATGCCCGGCGAGCCCCCGGTCAAAGGGGATTTCGACCCCGCCGAGTACCAGTTTTCGGTCGCCAACCAACCGGTGGACGTCGTATCCAAACCCGGTACGCACCGGCCCACCTCCCAACAGCGCCTCGGCGGCGGGAAAGTCTTCGGGTGTGGTGATCTTTATGTTGGCGTAGCTGCCGGGTACCATACGCACGGTGTGACCGGCGTACTCGGCAAGGGAAGTGTCGTCGGTGCCCGTGAAACCCCGTTCACGGGCCAGTCGGTGCGCTTCCGTAAGAAGGTCGTACCTGAATGCCTGGGGGGTCTGAACCAGCCACAGGTGTTCCCGGGGCAGCGTCGAAGCGGAGAAACCATCCGGCGTCCCTATTTTCACTGTATCTTTGGGCGGTACCGCCAGGGTCGCTGCCCCCCACTTTCGGGCGGCGGCCGCCAACTCCGCGATCTGCTCCGGGGTCACGAACGGA
>JACUUW010000311.1 GCA_014859075.1 Desulforudis sp. | reverse complement strand
TGGAAGTGCAAAAGGGTGCGGTTGTCGAACCGGAGTTCGTACCGCTGTCGCCGCTGGTCTGGCAGGCGGTGGAGGCCGAGTGCCCGCCGGAGGCCGAGACTCTTGAAGAATTGACCAACGACCTGGCCGGGCGGATCGAGGCGGCGGTGGCGGCCGGGGGGGAAGCCGAGTATCTCGTGCGCGTGATCCTGACCGGGAGAACACCGCTGGCCCGGCAACTGCGGGACCCGGATGAACTGGCCGCCCTGGCCGGTGACCTGGAACGCCGCCTGGGGCTGTTGTGGGCCGAGATCAAACCCGGCGCCGTGGCCCGGCCGCTGGATCCGGCGGCGCTGCGCCAGGGGCCGAGCGTGCTGGCCCACGCTCTGGATCTGATCGACCAAGCCGGCGGCGACGATGACTTGCTGGAGGCCGTCGCCCCGGAGCTTCTGGCCGGCGAGGTGCGGCCGGAACAGCGCCGGCGGTACCTGCGCGAACTGCTGACCGGTCTGGATATCATCCTGGCGGAACGCCTGTTGCCGGAGGAAGAACGATGAGGGTGCGGCATTTGCGGGTGAACCGGTACGGGGCTTTGCAGGATTGGCACGCCACGGACTTGCCCGGCGGGGTGACCGTGATTCACGGCCCCAACGAGGCTGGCAAATCCACGTTATTTGATCTGCTGACCAGCCTGCTTTACGGTTTTTCACCGGCCACGGGGGAAAAGCACCCTTACCACCCGTGGCGGGACGGCGGACCCCTGGACGTTACGGCGGACCTGGTCTTGCAGGACGGCCGGGAACTCAGGGTTCACCGGCGCCTGACGAAAACACCGCGGGGCACGCTCGTGCGCGGGGAAGTGGCCGAGGATCTCGGCAACCGGGCGTTACCCTTCGTGCAACACATCGGCCGCGACTTGTACCGGGCGCTCTACGCGCTCACCGCTTACGACTTTCGCCATCTGGATGATAAACACCAGGCGGAGATTCAGGACCGCCTGCTCGGCGGCTTCACCACCACCCAGTTCCGCCCGGTTTCCGCCGTACTCGGGGAACTGCAGCGGGAGGCCAACCAACTGTGGCGCACTGACCGGCGCCAGACGAAGTGTTCACTGCTGTCCGCGGAGTTGCGCCGGGTGCGGCAGGCGCGGCAGGAGGCGGTACGGCGGGAGGCGGCAATCCAGAGCGATGCGGCGCGCCTGGAAGAATTAAAGAACGAGCTGGACGCGCTGCGGCGCGAGCGTGCCGGGCTGCAGGCCCGGGTGCGGCGGGCGGAAACCCTGGCGCCGGCGGCCCGCACGCTCCGCCGGCTGGAAACCTGGCGCCGGGAGATCGGCGATGAGAAGCGCCTGGCGGCATTGCCGGCCGACCTTCCGGGTGAGCTGCAGCGTTTGGAAGACGAGGCGCACGCTCGGGCGGCGGAAGTGGAGGCCATCGAGGCGGCCGTCCGGGAGCAGGAACAAGCGGTGGCGGCCTGCGGCCCGGCGGAAGAGCAGGTGCTCGCCCGGGCGGACGATATCCGGGAATGGGTGCGCCTGGCCGAACTCCACGACCGCGAACAGCGAGAACTGGAACGTGCCGGCGGCGAACTGCAGCAGCGGTGCGGGCGGCTGCGGGAACGCGCGGCGGAGGTGCTGTGCGCGCCGTGGTCGGAAGCAGCGGCCGAGGGCCTGAAGGCGCTGCCGCCCGCCGAGTTGAAGGCGCGCATTCTCAGCCACGGGCGGGATCAAGAGAAACACCGGCAGATCCGGGAGGCGCGGCTGCACAAGGAGCACAACACCCCGGCCGTAGCCCCCCCGGTTCCGGCGTGGGCCGGCGCGGCCGGCGCGGCGGCCGGCCTGGTGCTCACCGCCGTGGGCCGGTTGGGGGATGTCACTGCCCTGGTCGCCGCCGGCCCGGCGCTGTTGGTGGTGGCCTTGGGCCTGTTGGTCCTGAGCTGGCAGCAGCGGCAAACGGCCGGGCAGCTTCTCGATCGGCACCGCCGGGAAGTGGAGGCGCTGCTGGGACAGGAGCGGGAGGAGGCGGCAGCGGCCGCCGCCTCCGGCGCCCGGCTGGCGGAACTGCTGGCCGGTATTCCGGTGGCCCCGGCCCTGCTGGAACACCCGGACACGGATGTGTACGAGGCGTTGACCGGGTTGCGCGGCGAAGTTCTGGAAACGGAGGAGACATCGGCCCAACTGGCGCAACGGCAGGCGGCGTGGGAAGCGGAACAGGGTCGGCTGGCGGCCGTCGCCGGCGATCTGGGCGAGCCGTTGGAACGCGGGGCCGGGCCGGCGGTCGACCGGCTGCACGCCCGGCTGGAGCAGGCGGCAAAGGCGCGGGAAAACCGGGACCGGGCGCGCGCGCAGCTGGAAGAGCTGCACGCGCGGCAACTTGAAGTAACAAGACGGCTGGCGGAACTGAGGGCGCGGCGTGCGGGGCTGGAGGCGGAAATCCGGGCTCTCGCCGGCGTGCCGGCCGCGGAACCCGATGACGGGATCGGCGTCCCGGCCGCGGCCGTCGCGCGGGTGACCGCCTTGCAGGAAACCCGGCAGTTGTTGGGGCATCACGAACGGGAACTGCAACGGCAGTATGCGGATTTACCCGCACTCCGCGAAGAGATTGTCGCCCTGGAGCGGGACCCGGAGCAAGCATGGGTACTTGACCCGGCCGAATTGGAACTCGCCAAGAACCGGTTGGAGGAACTGAGCCGCAGAAACGAGGAACTGTATAAAGAAATTGTGGACCTGGGGCGGGAGATCGAAACCCACCGGCGCGGCCCGTCTCCCGGCGAACTGGACGGCGAAATCCAGATGCTCGAAGAGGAATCGGCGGTTCTGACCCGGGAGCGGGACCGGCTGATGCTGGCCCGGATGGTTTTGCAGCGGTCGGACCGCGAGTTCCGCGAACGACACGCGCCGCCTGTGTTGCGCCGGGCCGGAGCTTATCTGAACCGGATCACCGGCAGGCGGTACAGTCACCTGCTGTTGCTGGCCGCCGCCGACGGCGGGGAACGGCTGATGGTGCAGCCGGCCGGTGCTGCGGACCCGATCCCGGTCGCCCCGCCCCTGAGCCGGGGCACTCTGGACCAGATTTTCCTGGCCTTCAGGCTGGCGGTAATCGACCACCTCGACCAAGATCACGAACCGTTGCCGCTGTTTCTGGACGAGGCCCTGATCAACTGGGACGATCTGCGTTTGGAGCACGGAATTGCGCTGCTCGGCGATATCGCCGCCCGGCGGCAGGTGTTTGTGTTTACCTGCCACCGGACGCTGGCGGAACTCCTCAACGAACGGCTGGGTGCCGCGCCGCTGTCTCTCGGCCTCCCGGATGCGGCCGCCGCACCCCGGACGGACCCTTCCCCCTGATTTTCTGAATAATCCACCACCCCTGGAATGAAGGCCGGATTCAGCGCATATGCAGTAGAAACGGGACAGGTCGTCGGTGACGGCCGGTTCAAGGAGGGGTGGAGGTGCTGGAGGATTTTATCGTCATCGGCGTGGTGATGGCCATCGTGGAAGCGCTGAAAAAGCGGAACATGCTGGCCAAGGAGGCGCTTTTCGTTCCGGTGCTGGGGTTGGCCGCGCTGCTCAACGGGACCAACGCCTATTTCTTCAACGGTATCACGGTCACCGAGGCGGTGGCGGACGGAATCAGGCTGGGGGCGATCGCCGCCGGGATTTACGGTCTGGGCAAGGCGGCGCTGGGCAAGAGCTAGAAACCGCCGGCCGGTTTGAGGTATAATGTAGTCGGTTAGTCCGAACGCAAAGATGTCCTGCCCCTTTAAAGGGGGGCAGGGTTTTTGTGCTGAGGTGGTTTTCGGATATCATATTGTTAAAATCAGCCGGCGGTGAAGACTGATTCAGAAATCGGACGGAGGCAAAACGGCAATAGCCATGGAGGACAAAATCGTCGTCCGCGGCGCGCGGATGCACAACCTGAAAAACATCAACGTGGAAATCCCCCGGAACAAACTGATCGTGTTGACCGGGCTGTCCGGCAGCGGCAAGTCGTCGCTGGCTTTTGACACCATTTACGCCGAGGGGCAGCGCCGCTACGTGGAGTCCCTCTCGGCTTACGCCCGGCAGTTCCTGGGTCAAATGGACAAGCCGGATGTGGACTACATCGAGGGCCTGTCCCCGGCTATCTCAATCGATCAGAAGACGCGTTCACACAACCCGCGGTCGACTGTGGGCACGGTGACCGAGATCTACGATTACCTGCGGCTGCTGTTCGCCCGGGTGGGCCGGCCCCACTGTCCCCACTGCGGCGACCCGATCAGCAGCCAGACGGTCGAGCAGATGGTCGACCAGGTGATGGCCATGGAGGCGGACACAAAGCTGCAGATTCTGGCCCCGGTGGTGCGGGGCAAGAAAGGCGAGCACGCCCGGGTGGTGGATGAGGCCCGGCGCGGCGGCTTCGTCCGGATCCGGGTCGACGGCGAGCTGCGGGAGACCACCGAGGAGATCAAGCTGGACCGGAAGAAGAAGCACCAGATCGACATCGTGGTCGACCGCCTGGTGGTGAGGCCCGGTCTGGAGTCCCGGTTGGCCGACTCCCTGGAGACGGCCCTGAAACAGACCGGCGGCCTCGCCGTGTGCCAGGTGTTGGACGGACCGGAGATCCTGTTCAGCCAGAACTTCGCCTGCGCGGACTGCGGCTTCAGTTTCGGTGAAATCACGCCGCGGCTTTTCTCTTTCAACAGTCCGGTCGGGGCCTGCCCGACTTGTACCGGCCTGGGTGCCCGGCTGGAAGTGGACTTGGACCTGGTCATTCCCGACCGATCCAAGACCCTTTACGAGGGGGCCGTGGCCGGCTGGTCCTGGTGGACCCGCGGCTACCACATCCTTGAGGGGTTGGCTGCACACTATGGGTTTGACCCGCATATCCCGGTGCGGGACTTGACGCCGGAGCACCTGGACCTGATCCTTTACGGCACCGGGACGACCAGGGTGGCTTTCAGTTACCGGGACAGCGTGGGCCGTCGGCGCCGCTACACCGCACCGTTCGAGGGGGTGCTCGCCCACCTGGACCGGCGGCACCGGGAGACCACCTCGGATTACATCAGGGCCGAAATCGAGCAGTTCATGCGCACCCGCCCCTGCCCGGATTGCGGGGGTGCCCGGCTGAAGCCGGAAGCGCTGGCGGTGAAGGTGGGCGGCCTTTCCATCGCCGAGGTGGCGGCCTTCTCCATCACTGAGGCCGACCGCTGGTTTGCCGGACTTGATCTGACCGCCCGGGAGGCGCTGATCGGGCAGCGGGTGCTGAAGGAACTGCGCGAGCGGATCGGTTTCCTGATCAACGTCGGGCTGGAGTATTTGACCCTGGACCGCCAAGCGGCCACCCTGTCAGGCGGGGAGGCCCAGCGGATCCGGCTGGCCACCCAGATCGGTTCCGGTCTGGTGGGCGTACTGTACATCCTGGACGAGCCGAGCATCGGCCTGCACCCCCGGGACAACAGCCGCCTGTTGGACACCCTGAAACGCCTGCGCGATCTGGGCAACACTCTCATCGTCGTGGAACATGACGAGGAGACGATCCGGTCGGCCGACCACGTCATCGACATCGGCCCGGGCGCGGGCCTGGACGGCGGCCGGGTGGTGGCCGCCGGCACGGTCAACGACCTCACCAGAACCCCGGCCTCGGTCACCGGGCAGTACCTGGCCGGCCGGCGGTCCATCCCGGTGCCTCCGGCACGCCGGGAGCGTGGGGACCGCTGGGTCGAAGTGGTCGGAGCGCAGGAACACAACCTGCAAAATATCAACGTTCCCTTCCCGCTGGGGGTGTTTACCTGCGTGACCGGGGTCTCCGGTTCCGGAAAGAGCACCCTGGTGAACGAGATCCTGCACAAGGGCTTGGCCGCCGCGCTGCACGGCGCGCGTGTCCATCCGGGCGCCCACGACGAGATTCTGGGTCTGGAACAGTTGGACAAGGTGATCAACGTCGACCAGTCGCCCATCGGGCGCACCCCCCGTTCCAACCCGGCCACTTACACCGGGGTGTTCACCGACATTCGGGAGCTTTTTTCGCTCACCCCGGAGGCGCGGATGCGGGGCTACAAGCCCGGGCGGTTCAGCTTCAACGTCCGCGGCGGCCGCTGCGAGGCCTGCCGCGGGGACGGGATCATCCGGATCGAGATGCACTTCCTGCCGGACGTTTACGTGCCCTGCGAGGTCTGCCAGGGACGCCGGTACAACCGCGAGACCTTGGAGATTCGGTACAAGGGGAAGTCGATCGCCGACGTGCTGGCCATGACGGTGGACCAAGCCGCCGAGTTCTTTGCGCCGATTCCGAAGATTCACCGCCGCCTGTGCACTTTGCAGGACGTCGGTTTGGGTTATATCCGGCTGGGCCAGCCGGCGACCACGCTCTCGGGCGGCGAGGCGCAGCGGGTGAAACTGTCCACCGAGCTGTCGCGGCGGGCGACCGGCCGGACCCTTTACATCCTGGACGAGCCCACCACCGGCCTGCATTTCGCCGACATCGCCAGGCTTCTGGAGGTGCTGCACCGGCTGGTCGACGCGGGTAACACCGTGATCGTGATTGAGCACAACCTGGACGTGATCAAGACCGCCGACCACATCATCGACCTCGGCCCCGAGGGCGGCGACTGGGGCGGCCTGGTGGTGGCGGCCGGCGCGCCGGAAGAAATCGCCCGGAAGAGGGAGTCCTACACCGGGCGTTTCCTGGCCGGAATCCTGAGA
>JACUUW010000104.1 GCA_014859075.1 Desulforudis sp. | reverse complement strand
CCGGTCCGAAACTCGTTTGTGGAGATCAAACTCCCCGCCTCCCTCTGTCAACCATCAGATAGTATGCTTTAAGTTAAGGGTCAGACCCCTAACTTAACTAACTTAACCGCCTCAGGGATTGCCTTCGTTAAGTAAGGGGTCTGACCCTTAACTTAACACTCGTTGGTGTTCAGACGCACAGCAACCTGTCTTTCGGCGTACCGGTCAGCACCTCGGCGCCGTCCTCCCGGACCACGACGACGTCCTCGATGCGCACGCCGCCGTGGTCCGGCAGGTAGATGCCCGGCTCGACCGTTACCACCATTCCGGCCTGCAGGGTTTCCTCACTGAACCGGCTCATACGTGGCGCCTCGTGCACCTGCACCCCCAGCCCGTGCCCGGTACTGTGCCCGAAGTAATCACCAAAGCCGTGCTCCTCGATGACCGCTCTTACCCGAGCATCCACATCGGCCGCTTTCGCCCCGGCTCGGATCATTCCAATACCGGCTTCTTGTGCGGCCAACACCACACGGTAGATTTCATTCTGCCAGGGCTCTGGATCACTCCCAACCAGTACCGTCCGGGAGAAGTCTGAACAGTACCCCTTGTGGACCACCCCACAGTCCAAGAGAACGAGATCGCCGGCCTCCAAGACTTTGTCTGAGGGCCGCCCGTGAGGCAGCGCGGACCGTGCCCCGGACGCCAGGATGGTGTCAAAAGCCATTTCTTCCGCTCCCTGGCGGCGGAGGTGAAACTCCAGCTCCAGGGCAAGGTCCCGCTCTTTTCGGCCGGGCTGAACGCGGTCCAGGAACCAGGAGAACGCCCGGTCCACCAGGCCGACCGCCCACCGGATCTCGCGGACTTCTTCCTCGTCTTTGACCTGCCGCAACCCCTCAACCAGGTTCTTCAAGGGTTTCAGTTCGACCATCGACAGTGTTTCCTGCATCCGCAAGAATTGTTGGTGCGTCACGTGTTCGGACTCGAACCCAACCACCCGACAGGTTCGGTCCGGCAATAACTCCGCCGCGAGTTCCACCCAGGAATTTTCGACGTTGACGATCTCGAAGCCCGGCGCCTCCGACCGCGCCTGGGTGGTGTACCGCGCATCGGTGAGGAGCTGCGCTACGGCCGCCCCGATCAGCAGTGTCCCCGAAGAGCCGGTGAAACCGCTGAGGTAGCGGACGTTTTCCCTTCCGGTCACCAGCAGGCAGTCCACTTGCGACTCGTCAATCAACTGTCTTAACCGGCGAACGCGCTCAGACACCTGCCGCGGCCTCCCTGGAAGCCAGAGCGACGGCGGCGCGCAATCCCAAGAGGTAGCTGTCCGACCCAAAGCCGCTGATCTGTCCGGCGGCCACCGGGGCGACCACCGATTGGCGCCGGAAGTCCTCGCGGGCGTGGACGTTGGTCAGGTGGACCTCCACCACGGGCAATCCCAGGCCGGCCACCGCGTCGCGCAGGACGATGCTGTAGTGGGTGAAGGCGGCCGGGTTGAACACGATCGCGTGCACTCGTCCCCGGGAACCCTGCAATCGGTCGACGAGCGCCGCTTCCGAATTGGACTGGAAACACTCCACTTCCACGCCTAATTCGGTTGCCAGTTTCTCCAGTTCGGCGTCGATCTCATCCAGGGTGCCGGTCCCGTAGATGCCGGTCTCCCGGGTGCCGAGCATGTTCAGGTTCGGACCGTGCAGTACCAATACACGCACTTTTCTTGCTCCCCCTCCGCGCAAATTCCCCCTGATTCCTCTATCAGCCGCTTACGGCTAGTTTGCTGACCCGCACGGTCGGGGCGCCCTTACCCCCAAAAAACCGCAGGTCGCTTCCGACCGCATCCACCGCGTTCAACAGGTCCCGGATGTTTCCGGCGATGGCCAGGCCCCGGACCGGGTAGGAAAGCCGCCCCTGTTCGATCCAGATTCCGGTGGCTCCGACCGAAAAATCCCCCGAAATCGGGTTGGCGGTATGCATACCCATGACTTCCCCGACGTACAACCCGGAGGAGATTTCGCCGATGATCTGTTCCGGGCTTATCTCACCCGGTTCCAGGAAGAAGTTGGTGATGCCTACCTCGGGGCCGCCCTTGTAAGAGGCGCGCACCCCGTTCCCTGTGGAGGAAACGCCGTCCTTGGCAGCCGTGTATGTGTTGTACAGATAGCCGCGCAGGCACCCCTTTTCGATCAGGACCGAACGCGAAGACGGCACCCCTTCACCGTCAAACGGTGCCGAGCGCACACCCCCGTCCAGAGTACCGTCGTCCACGACGGTGACCTTATCGGAGGCAACCTGGTTCCCCACCTGCCCGGCAAAAAGTGACCGGCCTTTCTGAACAGCCTCGGCCGTCAGGGAAGGCGCCAGCATCCCCAGCAGACTGACCATCACATAGGGGTCAACAACAACCGGAACTTCCATGCCCTGCTGGGAACGGGCACCCAGCATACGGACCGCGCGCTCGGCCGCTTCCCGTCCCACCGCCTCCGGATCCAAGTGGACGAAACGCGGCCGAAAGTCCATGGCGAAGCCGGTCTGGTGGTCTTCACCCTCACGGGCGGTCAACGCGATATACAGCCCGCAGACTGCTCCCTGATAGTAGGCGGATATCCCGGTGCTGCTGACGATGCCAACCTCGATGATTCCGTCCTGGTAGGTGGAACTCTCGACGATGGTGACGCGGGGATCGTGCGTCCGGGCCGCCGCTTCCATCTGCTTGGCCAGACCAATCTTTTCCTCGATCTGCTTCTCAGGCAGTCCGGGGTCGAAGATGTCGACTTGAAGATACTCCGGAACCACCTCCGGCAGCCGATAAAAATCCTCCCCGGCCGTCAGCGCGGCGTTGGCCACGGCGCGCTGCGCAGCCGCTTTCAGCCCCTGGGCGGACAGGTCCGTAGTGTAGGCGAAACCGACCTGTCGACCGCGAAAAACCCGCAAACCCACGCCTTTTTCGGCGGCACTCTTGATGGTGTCAACCTCTCCCTCCCGGACATCAATCTCAATACTGGTGCCACTGCTCAGGTAGGCCTCCGCGGCGTCGGCCCCCGACGCCAGGGCCGCTTCCACTCCGGCCCCCGCGACGGCGAGATAATCGGTACTCGACATTGCTCAAGATAGCTTCCTTTCCGATAAACCTTCTCTTGTTAGTCTCTCCCGTCTTCATCGTTTTTCTACCCGGTAGGTCGCATAAAATGCGTTCGCTGCCGAATGACGAAAACCCTGCCAACTATGGAATGAACCCGACTTTTTTGCGTTCCGGAGAAAAGCACGGGCTTGACCCGTGCATCTCATGGCTTTTTTTCTGTTTTTGGCAGGAGGCGTTTCTCACTCAACTTCGATCATCGCCCAGCCGTGGAGATAGACCAGTTTTACGGGTTGATCCTGCTCGACGATCTCCCCGTCTTCAACCCCGAGTTCCGGAATGTGTTCCCCCTCGGCACCGATCACGGCCAGTACGTCTTCGTTTTGTTCCAGAGGGGTAAGGCTCACCAAGGCCTGGTAAAGACCGGGCACCAGGGCGTCCTCTGCATACGGCAGCCTGGTCTCGTACCGGCCTTTCGCCACCACCGCATCGGCCATCCCCACCACCAGGAACGGCGCCTGCACCCTCTGTACAATGACCATCAACTTCGCTCCCTCGGGCACGTTCGTGTCTCCCCCGACGACGAACGCTCTTTCTTCCGCATCCAGGCTGAGTTCCACGGCCAACCGTAGGGGACCGCTGAACGTCTTTTCCCCGCAGGCTCCCAGCGAGAGGGCCAGAAGCAGAATTAGAAGACCGGCAACCAATCGGCGCACGCAACCCACACCCCAGTCTATTTTCCAAAGACTTCTACGCCGGGGCACCATCTTCCTGCACCTGTCGTCCTTGGAAAATGGTGAAAGCTAGAGCCGGCGGATACGTCCAAGCCGGAAATCCTGGTCCTTGAAAGGATCCCCTGGTTTCACCGCCCGCACTTCGGGTCCGTCGTCGCTCGATTGCCTGGTCCCGCCGACTACGATCGGGGAGTCCGCGCGACTCCGGCCGAGCAACAAGGTGGGCTGGGCATCGCTGACCGGTACGCCCTGTCCTTCTTTGCCACAAGTGCCGATGGTGAAACCGAGGTCGTTGCCGACCAGGGCCACCCGGCGGAGCACCTCCGGACCGTTTCCGGTCAGGGTGGCCCCCCGGACCATCGGCCCGACCTCCCCGTCGCGGATCAGGTATCCCTCCGCCACTTCGAAAACGAAGTCCCCCGTGGTGGTGTTGACTTGGCCCCCTCCCATTTTTTGAACTAAGAGACCGCTTCCGGCTTCCCGGACGATTTGCTCCGGATCGTCACGTCCGGCGGCGATGTACGTATTACCCATGCGGGGAATCGGTTTGTGCTGATATGACTCCCGGCGCCCGTGTCCGTTGGACTCCCCGTTTTCTTTCACGGCCGACAGACGGTCGTACAGATAGTCCTCCAACACCCCGTTCCGGATGAGGGTCACCGGTCGGGAGGGCACGCCCTCGTCGTCAAAGGCATACGAACCGTACTTGCCGGCCAGGGTGGTGTCGTCCTCCACGGTAATGGTCGACGCGGCCACTTTCTGACCCTGCTTTCCGCCGTATATCGAAAGACCCTTCTGGACCAGGTCGGCCTCCAGGCCGTGCCCACAGGCTTCGTGCACCATGGTGCCTCCGGCCGCCCCGGAGAGAACAACCGGCATCCGGCCGGAAGGCGCAGGTTGCGCTTTGAGCAGGGACTTGGCCCGGATCGCGGCGACGGTGCCCATTTCCCCGGGGTCGTGGCTGTCGAACAATTCGAATCCGACAACGCCGGCGGCGGCCTCGGCACCGGTCTGGATCACCCCGTCCGCCGCCACCGCGTTGACAACAAACCGGGTCCGCACCCGCCGGTCCTCCACGTGTACCCCGGCGCTGTTGGCGACGATCACGTCCTGAACCACGTCTCCGTAGCCGACCATCACCTGCTTGATCCGCTCCGCATCCACGGCGCGGGCACTGCGGTCGGCCTCCTTCACCTTTTCGGCCTTCTCCTCGGCCGGCACGGTTTCGGGCGGGTTACGCACCTCAAACACCACCGGCGGGCGCAACGTAGTCAGGTCGAGTGTTATGTCCTTGCCTCCGTTGCCCAGGGCGCGGGAGGCGATCCGGGCCGCCCGGAGTAAACCGTTCCGGTCCAATTCATTGGTGTAAGCGTAGGCGGTGGCCTTACCGGCCAGCACTCGTACTCCGGCCCCGGCCTCCACGCCCGACTGCATCCGCTCCACCTTGCCGCCCTCCAGCCCAATGCCGGCGACCTGCCGTGATTCAACAAAGATCTCGGCGAAGTCGCCCCCGCGGTTCAGGGCCACCGCCAGCGTTTCTTTCAGCAACTCCTTGTCCACCAACATCAAAGCCTCCTCGTATATGTTCAGTCCCCCGAACCCCGTCCCCGCCCCTAAGTATATCCTTTCCAGCCGGACTGTGAATATGATCTACTTGAGCGGGCGCACTCCGACCTCCGGCTCAGGCGCCCCGTCCGCCGGCGCGCCCGTACCCGGCGGTCGGAAGGCATCGTAGCGCCCGGTCAACCATTGCCCCATCTCAAACAGGCCGCGGCGCGCCGCGGGTGACGGATCGGAATGGATCAACAGCAGGAGTTCGGCCCGCACCGCTCCGGCCGGCGGCTGGTCCTCCGCGTGAAAGGACAGCCGCCGGATTTCCGAGACGTTCGGCAGATTCTGCAGACTTCTCAGATAGTCGAGAACCGCGGGATACGCACCCCGGACTCCGACCTCGACGGGCAGCGTCAGCAGATGCTCCTCCTCCACCACCGCCAAAGGCCGGAAAAGGGTGACCCGCACGCCGCCTTCGGACGCATACTGACCGACGTTGACGATCAGCGCCCCGTCCCGGGCGTCGAGCGAAAACAGCTCCCGCAGGTGGGCCAGTTCGGATTCGGTCCGCGCCAACTCCTCCCGCCGCGCCGGCATCTCGTCCAGCACCCGCTCGGCGGCGGCCAATTCCCGCGCCACGGCGGCGGCCTCCCGGCGGATCTCCCCGAAGGTATCCAACTGGGGACCCAGAAGATAAAGGTAAAAGACCACGGTTGCACACACCGCGCCCAACAACAACACCAGTTTCCGTTCGCGTTCAGTCAGCCGCTGCCACATCGTCGTTGCTCCCCGCCAGCTGGGCCATGATGGTAAAAGAAAGGATGCCGTCGCTTTCCTCCCGGGCTTCCTGCAGCGTCACGCCGGAGAAATGCGGCATCCGGTACAGGTTTTCCACCAACCTCCCCACCCCGGGCAGGAAAGAGCTGCGACCCTCGAAGCGTACCCGGTCCGGCCGGGGATACAGTTCCTCCGAGTCCTCCTCCGCACCCGGGACGATTTCCAGGGCCGTAAACCAGACGTCGCCGGGCACGCCGGCGTTCACGTCTTCCAGCACGTAAACCCAGTCCTCGCGTCCGCGGAGCATTTCCCGCCACGTCGCCAGCAACGCCTCCCCCTGTTCCAGGTCGCGTTGTAATTCCTGCGCGGCGTGCACCTGGGAGGACAATTGCGCGAGCGCCGCCCGCCTTTCATCCAGCATTCCCCGGGCGGAGAACAGGGTGAACAGAAAAACCCCGTAGACCAGCACCACCAGCGCCGCCCCGGCCCGCCAAGCCAGGCCGGGCCAGTTCTCCGTCAGACTCCATTTGCGACCTTCCGTGATCATTTCGGCCGGGAGCAGGTTGACTTTGTACATTACTTCAATACCTCCCGGAGCGCCAAACCGGCCGCCACCGCCAACGCCGGGTCGAAACCGCCGGCATCCGCCTCCGAGGCGGCTGG
>JACUUW010000103.1 GCA_014859075.1 Desulforudis sp. | reverse complement strand
CCCGGTTACCGACCGTACGGTGGTCCTGGTGGACGACGTGATCTACACGGGACGGACGGTACGGGCGGCGATGGACGCGATAATGGACCTCGGCCGGCCGAAGGCGATCCAGATGGCGAGCCTGATCGACCGGGGGCACCGGGAACTTCCCATAAGGGCCGACTACGTGGGCAAAAACGTGCCTACTTCTTCCCGGGAAGTGATTTCGGTGCAAATTGAGGAGATCGACGGGCAGGAGCAAGTGGTAATCCTCGAAAAGAACTGAATGAGGGCGTGAAATGTCAGCGGTTCAGTCTTCCTTTTAAGCATCGGTCCGGAGAGGCCGGCAAGGGAAGCGCAAGGGTGGCGTGTGCCGGCCTCTCCCTGGAAACAGCGGGAGAGGTCTTATTATTTGGGGGGAGAAGCTTGCAGGCTAAACATTTGCTCGGACTCGCCGAACTGTCCGCCGCGGACATCGAGGAGATCTTGAACAACGCGGTGCCGATGAAACAGGTGATCAGCCGGGACATCAAAAAGGTGCCGACCCTGCGGGGGAAGTCGGTGGTGATGCTGTTCTACGAGCCGAGCACCAGGACGCGGGTATCCTTCGAGCTGGCGGGCAAGTATCTCAGCGCCGACACCGTCAACGTCACGACCGGCTTGTCCAGCGTCTCCAAGGGCGAAAGCCTTTTCGACACCGCCAAAACCGTCCAGGCGTTGGGTGCCGACCTGGTGGTGCTGCGCCACCCGTCGGCCGGGGCGTCCCACCTTTTGGCGCGCCTGATTGACGTGCCCGTGGTCAACGCCGGCGACGGCATGCACGAACACCCGACGCAGGCGCTGCTGGACCTGTTCACCATCCGGGAGCGGAAGGGAAGCATCAAGGGCGGTAAGGTGGTGATTATCGGGGACGTCCTGCACAGCCGAGTGGCCCGTTCCAACATCTGGGCACTGACCAGGTTCGGGGCGGATCTGCACCTGGTGGCGCCCCCCACCCTGCTCCCCGCCGGGATTGAACAAACCGGGGTCACGGTGCACCACCGTCCGGAAGAGGCGCTGGTGGACAGTGACGTGGTGATGGTGTTGCGGCTGCAGCGTGAGCGTCAGCGGCAGGGCCTGATTCCCGGCGTGGAGGAATATGCCAAACTGTACGGCCTTAACGCCGAGCGGCTGAACCTGGCCCGGCCGGACGCCGTCGTCATGCATCCCGGACCGATCAACCGGGGCGTGGAGATCGCCGATGAGGTCGCCGACGGGACGCGCGCGGTCATCACCGATCAGGTCACCAACGGTGTGGCGGTCCGGATGGCCGTTCTGTACCTTTTGGCGTTGGGGAGGATGAACTGATGAAGCTGCTGATCAAGGGCGGCACCGTGGTCGATCCGGCCGCGCGCCGGATGTACAGGGCGGACGTACTGGTTGAAGGGGACCGGGTGACCGCCGTGGACAAGCGCCTGGCCGGCGGTGACGCCCGGGTCTTTGACGCCGGCGGGAAACTGGTCTTCCCCGGACTGATCGATATGCACGTACATCTACGGGAGCCGGGTCAGGAATACAAGGAGACGATCGCCACCGGCACGCGGGCGGCCGTGCGCGGCGGTTTTACCGCGGTGGCGGCCATGCCGAACACAAAACCGGTGGCCGACACGCCCGCCGTGATCCGGTACGTGCTGGAAAAGGCCCGGGAGGCGGGACTGGCGCGGGTGTACCCGGTGGGCGCGCTGACCAGGGGCAGCCGGGGCGAGGAACTGTCCGAAATAGGCGAGCTCAAGGCGGCCGGCGCGGTGGCCTTCTCGGATGACGGCCGGCCGGTGGCTGGTGCCGGGATGATGCGCCGGGCTATGGAGTACGCGCGCATGCTCGGGGTGCCGGTGATTTCCCACTGCGAGGAGCCGTCCCTGGCCGCCGGCGGCGTGATGCACGAGGGGCTGGTGGCGACCACGCTGGGCCTGCGGGGCATTCCGGCGGCGGCGGAGGAGGTGATGGTGGCGCGCGATCTGATTCTGGCGGAGATGACCGGCTGTCACCTGCACGTCGCCCACGTGAGCACCGCGGGCGCGGTGCGGCTGATCCGGGAAGCGAAGGCCCGGGGTGTCCGGGTTACGGCCGAGGCCACCCCCCATCATTTCACCCTGACCGACCGGGCCGTGGCGGACTACGACACCCTGGCCAAGGTCAACCCGCCGCTTAGGAGCGACGCCGACGTGGCCGCGGTGCGGGAGGGGCTGGGCGACGGCACGATCGACGTGATCGCCACCGACCACGCGCCCCACGCCTCCCACGAAAAGAACGTGGAATTCGACCTGGCCGCCTTCGGACTGGTCGGGCTGGAAACGGCGGTCGGCCTGGTGTTTACCGAACTGGTGGCCGATAACGTGCTGGACGTGCCGGCGGCGGTGGCGAAAATGAGCCTGAACCCGGCCCGGATTCTCGGCCTTCAGGCCGGAATTATCGAACCCGGGGCGGCGGCCGATATCACCGTCTTTGATCCGGAAGCGGAGGAAGTGGTCGACCCGGCGCTCCTGGCCGGCAAAAGCAAGAATACGCCTTTCGGCGGGTACCGGTTGAAGGGCGTTGTATACGCCGCCGTCGTAGGCGGCCGAGTCCATTTGCGCGACCGGTGAGACGTCGCGATCATATGCGGAGGTGTTGCATTTGCAGGCGGTGCTTGCTCTGGAGGACGGAACCCTGTACCACGGCCGGGCCTTCGGCGGCGGCGGCGAAACCTGGGGAGAGGTAGTGTTCAACACGGGAATGACGGGGTACGAGGGGGTACTGACCGACCCGTCTTACTGTGGTCAGATCGTGGTGATGACCTACCCCCTGGTGGGCAATTACGGTATCAACGCCGAAGACTTTGAGTCGAAGGGCAGTTTTTTGCGCGGCTTTATCGTGCGCGAGCACTGCACTAGCCCCAGCAACTGGCGGGCCGCCGGCACCCTGGCCGAGTTCCTGGCGAACGAGGGCGTGATCGGTCTTTCGGGAATCGACACCCGGGCCCTGACGCGGCGACTCCGGAGCAAGGGAACCATGCGCGGTATCATCAGCACCGAACACCTGGAGCCGGAATATCTGGTTGAAAAGGCGCGCTCCTGCCCCGACTTCAGCGCTCAGGACTTCATACCCCAGGTGTCGACCGGTGCGGTCCTGCGCTATGAAGGGAACGGCCCGGTAGTGGCGGTGATCGACCTGGGGGCGAAACAGAACATTGTCCGCTGCCTGCTGCGGCGGGGCTGCCGGGTGGTGGTGTTTCCCCACAATTGCACCCCCGCCGACGTCCTTTCCGTCAACCCGGACGGGATCATGATTTCGAACGGTCCCGGCGACCCGGTCCGGGCGGTGGACGCCATCAACGCGGTACGCACCCTGGCGGGTGAAAGGCCGGTTTTCGGCATCTGCCTCGGACACCAGATTCTGGCCCTGTCCCTGGGGGCGCGGACTTACAAGCTGAAGTTCGGCCACCGGGGCGCCAACCACCCGGTGAAGGACCTGGTTCGGAACAAGGTGTACATCAGTTCGCACAACCACGGGTTTGCGGTCGAAGAGGGATCCCTGGCCGGGACCGGGCTGGTGGTCACCCACCGCAACCTGAACGACGATACGGTGGAAGGCATCCGGCACCAACACCTTCCGGTGGTCGGTATCCAGTACCACCCCGAGGCTTCACCGGGGCCGCAGGATTCCGAGTACCTGTTCGACGACTTCATGGCACTAATGCGCGGGGAGGGGAAATAATGCCGCACAACCCTGAGCTTCGCAAAGTAATGGTTATCGGGTCGGGGCCGATCATCATCGGCCAGGCCGCCGAATTCGACTACGCCGGAACCCAGGCCTGCCGCGCGCTCCGGGAGGAGGGGATCGAGGTTGTGCTCATCAACTCCAACCCGGCGACCATCATGACCGACGCCAACATGGCCGACCGGATTTACATCGAACCGCTTACCCCGGACTTTGTGGCCAGGGTGATCAGGCAGGAAAAGCCGGACGGGCTGTTGCCCACCCTGGGCGGGCAGACCGGCTTGAACCTGGCCAAACAGGTGGCCGAGGCGGGGATTCTGGCTGAGCACGGGGTGCGGCTTCTGGGCACCCCCCTGGACTCGATCCGACGCGCGGAGGACCGGGATCTGTTCAAGAAAATGATCCAGGTGATCGGCGAGCCGGTCCCGGACAGCGCCATTGTGTCCAGCGCCCGGGAAGCGCTCGAGTTCGCCCTGGAGATTGGTTTTCCGGTGGTGATCAGGCCGGCCTACACCCTGGGAGGCACCGGGGGCGGGATCGCGTTCAACGAAGCGGAGTTAAGGGACATCGCGGTGCGGGGACTGGCGTTCAGCCTGATCCACCAGATCCTGGTGGAGAAATGCGTCATCGGCTGGAAGGAGATCGAGTTCGAAGTCATGCGCGACGGGGCGGACAACTGTATCACCATCTGCAGCATGGAAAACATTGACCCGATGGGCATCCACACCGGGGACAGCATCGTGGCGGCCCCGACCCAGACCCTGAGCGACCGGGAGTACCAGATGCTGCGCAGCGCTTCGTTGAAGATCATCCGGGCCCTTGGGGTGGAGGGAGGCTGCAACATCCAGTTTGCATTGGATCCCGGGAGCTTTGCGTACTACGTGATCGAGGTCAATCCGCGGCTTTCGCGTTCTTCGGCCCTGGCGTCCAAGGCGACCGGCTATCCGATTGCCAAAGTGGCCACCAAGGTGGCCATCGGGCTGACCCTGGACGAAATCAAGAACGCGGTCACCGGAAAGACTTACGCCTGCTTTGAGCCGGCGCTCGACTACGTGGTGGTGAAACACCCGCGGTGGCCGTTTGACAAGTTTTCGCTGGCCAACCGGAACCTGGGCACCCAGATGAAGTCGACGGGTGAGGTGATGGCCATCGGCCGCACCTTCGAGGAGGCGCTGCTGAAGTCCATGCGTTCGCTGGAAATCGGGGTGGCCGGGCTGAGTCTCGCGGAAATTGAGGCACTGGACAACGACGGGCTGCGCCGCAAGCTCAGCAAACCGGACGACACCCGTATCTTCGCGGTCGCCGAGGCACTGCGGCGGGGCTTTCCGGTAGACGAGATTTTTGAGCTGACCTGGATCGACCGGTTCTTCCTGGAGAAAATCAAGAACATTACCGAGGCCGAGGACCTGGTCCGGGCCGCCGGTGCGGCCGGGTTGACGGCGGAGCTGTTGACCCGGGCCAAACGCCTGGGTCTTTCGGACGCCACCATCGGCGGGCTGGTCGGTATTTCCCCGCGGGAGGTGCACCGGCTGCGCCAGGAGCACGGGGTGACCCCGACCTTCAAGATGGTCGACACCTGCGCCGCCGAGTTCGAGGCCGTGACGCCTTACTACTACTCGACCTATGAGGACGAGAACGAGGCCGAGCACCGCGATGTGCACAAAGTGGTGGTGCTCGGTTCCGGACCGATCCGGATCGGGCAGGGGATCGAATTCGACTACTGTTCGGTCCACTCGGTGTGGGCCCTGAAAGAAAAGGGTATCAACGCCATCATCATCAACAATAACCCGGAGACGGTGAGCACCGATTTTGACACTGCGGACCGGCTGTACTTCGAACCGCTGGTGCCGGAAGACGTGATGAACGTGCTCTACGCGGAGCGGCCGCAGGGCGTCATTGTCCAATTCGGCGGCCAGACCGCGATCAACCTGGCGCGCGCGGTGGAAAGGGCCGGATTCAACATCCTGGGCACCTCGGTGGCCGACATCGACCGGGCCGAGGACCGGGACAAGTTCGACCAGCTCCTGAACGAACTGGAGATCCCGCGCCCGCCCGGGGGCACCGGGTTCTCGGTCGGCGAGGCGCAGAAAATCGCCGAGCGGGTCGGCTTCCCGGTACTGGTGCGGCCGTCGTACGTCCTGGGCGGCCGGGCCATGGAGATCGTCCACACCGCCGAGGAACTCCTGCAGTACATGGCCACCGCTGTCCGGGTTACGCCGAAACACCCGGTGCTGGTCGACAAATACCTCCTGGGCAAGGAGCTGGAAGTGGACGCCATCTGCGACGGCGCGGACATCCTGATTCCGGGGATAATGGAGCATGTCGAGCGGGCCGGGGTGCATTCCGGAGACAGCATTGCGGTTTGCCCGCCGCAGAACCTGAGCGCGGCAATCAAGAAGCAGATCGTGGACTACACCTTCCGGGTGGCCCGGGCGCTCCGGGTGCGCGGCCTGGTGAATATTCAGTACGTCCTGCACAACGGGCGGTTGTACGTGCTGGAGGTCAACCCGCGTTCCAGCCGGACGGTGCCCTACCTCAGCAAGATCACCGGCATCCCCATGGTCAACCTGGCCACCCGGGTCTGCCTCGGCGAAACGCTGGCGGGGCTGGGTTACCGGGAGGGCCTCTACGAGGACAGTCCGAATATCGGCGTCAAGGCGCCGGTGTTTTCCTTCGCTAAGTTGATGGACGTAGACATCTGCCTCGGTCCGGAAATGAAATCGACCGGCGAAGTGATGGGGGTGGCCAAGGACTACGCCCTGGCCCTGTACAAGGCCTGCATCGCGGCGGGTTATTCCCTGCCCACAAGCGGCACGGCGGTGATGACCATCGCCGACAAAGACAAGGAGGAGGCCCTCCCGCTGGTGCGGAACCTGGTGGAGTTGGGGTTTGACCTCGTGGCCACCGAGGGCACGGCGGCCTACCTGCGGGCCAAGGGATTGGCCGTGGAGGTGGCCCGGAAAGTGCATGAGGGGTCCCCGAACATTGTCGACCTGCTCCGCGAGAACCGGATCCACCTCGTGATCAACACCCTGACCAAGGGTAGAATGCAGACCCGGGACGGGTTTCGCATCCGGCGGGCCGCGGTGGAGATGGGCAT
>JACUUW010000102.1 GCA_014859075.1 Desulforudis sp. | reverse complement strand
GTAGGGTTGAACAGTTCTATTCCCGTGGTTTTCCCAACAAACCATAGTAAAAGAGTGTTGCCAGCTCTTTGAACAAGCGCTGATTCTGCTCCTGGTCGAGAAGCATATCCGACCGTTTGGCCTCTTTAAAGATATTGATATAAAGCAGAATCGCTTCGGTTGAAATGCTCTTGTTGATATAGCCGTCGTTTTTGCCCTTTTCAATAAAATTCAGCATTAAGGGAATGAATCTGTATTTGGCAAAGTCCTCGACCATCTCTTTGATGGCAGGATCCTCCGACATGATCGACTTCAGGAAATCCGGATTCAGCGCGGCGAGGTCCCTGGTTTTTTCCGAGATGAATTTCTCGATCTTCTCGGGGAAGGGCAGGTCAGTTTCAACCAATTCGATGTGTTCTTGCAGCTTTTCATTCAGCAATCTTGAAATGACGTCACGCAGCAGTTCATTCTTGCCGCCGAAGTAGTTGTATATGGTTACCTGGGACACCTTTGCCTTCTTAGCGATTTCGGCAACACGTACCTTCTGCACCCCGTACTTAGAATACAGTTCAAGGGCAGCCCGGCGAATGCTCTCCTTTTTCCTTTCCCTGCGCCGCTGGAACCCATCCATAATTGCCTCACCTCTTCCCACGAGCATAACATAAGTTATGAAATAGATCAATAAACAAATTTTAAAACGTGCTGGCAAAAATCAAGAAATCGAATCAGCAAATGCTATACTGACCGCAGGGTTAGTATAATTGAGAAGGGGGTAGGGTGGTGCAGCTTTACGAGAAAGAAGAAATATTGAACGCCTGTCTGGCTGTGTTTGCCCGCCACGGATATAAGAACACTTCGACCGGGATGCTGGCGGAGGCGGCCGGCATCTCCAAGGCCCTGATCTTCAGGAGCAAGAAAGAGCTCTATCTCAGCGTTTTGGACCGGTGCTTCGAAAAAGCGAGGATGGAAATTGGCGTCGACGCCCTGCCGGAATACCAGGATTTCTTTGAGACTAAACAAAAATACAGCCTTATCAAACTCGACTACTTAAAGAAGAATCCCGAAGTTTACAAAATATTGGTTGAAGCCTTTTCTCATGACACCGGATGAATTGAAGGCGGATACTGAAGAAAGGTATGGCGCACTACGTGCCGCCAGGGATAAGTGGTGGAAACAGTTATTTGAAAGCGTTCCCCTTAGAGAGGGAGTGAACCGTGGGCAGGCATTCGAACTGATTGAGATCACATTGGATTATTTCGAAAAGACGTATTTATCGGAATTAACGGATGAAGGCGACTTGGATGAAACGTATTGGCAACACTTTCTTGACAAGAGGAACAGCTTCTTAAACATGATCCGTTATGGAATTGAACAGAAAAGGAATTAGCGATCTCGGGCTATGAAAAACGTACAGACGACGAATTAGATTACAGGGCAACGTAAGTGGTGGGCGCTGGCCACGGTCATGGTGACCATGTTCTTCGCCGCCACGTACCAAACAATTATCGCCACGGCCAGGGTGGATTTGCATGGTCTCTCAGGTGCTACTATTTCCGCCACTGCGTATGCGCCACTACGGTGACGATATGCGGGGAAAGGGGGGTGCTCAGAGATGAAGCGGGATGATTTCGCGGGTACCGGTACGCTCTTCAGGTTGTTTCTGCGCCGGGACCGTTTTCTGCTGCCGATTTGGATTTTCCTGCCTCTGCTTCTTGGATGGGGTGTAGCGGCCAGCTTTATGATCTATCAGGATCTAAGGCATTTATCGTTGAAGTTACCGCCAGTCCCTTGGTTTCGGCCATGCACGGTCCGGCCATGTCATTTGACCTTGCCGGAGCGGTCGTATGGCGTTCGAACGCACAATTTGTATTGATACTGGGGATTGCCGGCTTACTCACCATCATTCGTCATGGGATTTCTGCTGGCGGTTTTGAACAACGGAGGTGGCGGTTACACCGGATTGGCGTGGATTACACCCATCGCCTGGCACCGGCTTACCCAGCCCTTTAGGTGCACCCGGCCCGGGTTTCAAAGTGGTTTTGCCAAGTTTGGAGTCGCCATCGGGGAAACCGGTGGCTTTAAAATCGGGAGCCGGTTTACCTACGCGTGCCACAACTTGGCTCTCCTTCTTCGATCCCAGGCGGTGATATTGACCGGCTGCAATATCCATGGCGTCTTCCGGCGTCCGCTTCAGGCAAACGAAGACATTGACTTGGATAATCAATAAAACAAATCGGGGTGACTAAACGGGAGGCCCGGCTTATCTTTCCGGCCGCAGCGCGGCGAAATCGATCTCCGGGACCAGCCCTTCCCGCGCGGCCCGGCCCAGAAGCGCGGTTACCGCCTGGTACCCTGTCTCGCCCAGGTCCGCGGTGAACTCGTTGACGTAAAGCGCAATGTGTGCTTTTGCCACCTCGAGCGACAACTCTTGGGCATGGGTCAGCACGTACTCCCGCGACGCCTCCGGTTGGGCCCAGGCGTATTCCACCGATGCCCGAATCCAGCCGGCGATCGCGGGCGGATCCAGTGACCGCCGGGCGATGATCGCGCCCAGCGGCAGCGGCAGGTTGGTATCGGTCTCCCACCAACGGCCCAAGTCGGCCAGGAGATTCAGCCCGTACGCGGGATAGGTGAAGCGGGCCTCGTGGATCACCAACCCGGCGTCAACCGCCCCGTCGCGCACCGCTGGCATGATCTCGTGAAACGGCAGAATCACAATGTCACCCACGCCGCCGGGCACATGCCGCGCCGCCCACAGCCGGAACAGCAAGTAGGCGGTTGAGCGCGCCCCGGGCACCGCCACCCGCCGGCCGGCCAGTCCCGCCGGGCCGGGGCCGTCATTGCGGCCCCTGCCGTTCCCGCCCGGCGTCAGCACGAGCGGCCCACATCCCCGGCCCAGCGCCCCCCCGCACGGCAGCAGCGCGTATTCGGTCAACACCCAAGGCAGCGCCGCGTACGAGATTTTCACCACATCCGGCCCGTCGGTGCCGGCCGCCAGACCGTTGGTTACGTCGATATCGGCATAGGTGACCTCCAGCCGCGGGGCACCGGGTATCAGTCCGTGCACCCAGGCGTGGAATACAAACGTGTCGTTGGGACAGGAAGAAAAGGCGATCTTTATCACAACACCTCCGCCAGAGCCGAGGCGGCTGCTTCCAGCGCACCCAGCGCCGCTTCGATACGCCATGCCGCCCGGTTGCGCGGGCCGACCGGATTTGAGACGGCGCGGAGTTCCAGAAACGGCACACCACGGGCGTACGCGGCAACCGCCACACCATATCCCTCCATTGCCTCGGCGGCGGCGCCCGGCACCCGCGCCGCCAGTTCCGCGGCACTCTCCGCCGTACCCGTCACCGTTGACACCGTGAGCACGGGGCCGGTGTCGGCCGGCAACCCGGCGGCCCGCAGCGCCGCCGCCACACCGTGCGCGAGGCCGGCATCGACCTGGAGCCGGGTGCAGCCCAGGCCCAACTCGTCCAGACTGCGAAAGCCTTCGGGGGTTTGGGCGCCCAGATCGGCGGCGACGATTTCGTTCGCCACCACCAGCGAGCCCACCTCCGCCCTGCCGGGAAAACCCCCGCCGATACCGGCGCTTACGACCAAGCCGTATTCCGCGGTGGCCATCGCTCGCGCCGTGGCGGCGGCGGCCGCCACCGGACCGACGCCCGCCACCAAGACGTCAAACCTTTTATCGCCGTTCAGCCCCCGCAGCACCGCCTCCCGCTCCGCCGGGACAGCGGCCATCACGAGGACACGTGTTCCCGGTCCCCACCGCCGGGGGTCTGTGCTATTCGGCGTTGCCCCGTTTGCTAAATGCATGTTTTCTCCCGCAGATCTGCTGTATTGCGATACTGAACAATCCGGCACTCACATCATCATATCACAGGTTCTCAAAGTTTGAACCCCCGACCAGCCTGCTGGTTTATACCGGAAAGCTGACCGATCGCCTGGACGAGACCAAGTCGGTCCAAAACCTGTTCTACTTCCTGAACGCCTGCGTACGGGAAATGGAACTGGTGGCCGTCACGGTGGGCAAAGTCGCCCTGGGGGACATCGACCGCACGGACCTGGTGGCGCTCGACCCCTTCCTGGCCAAAGCCTTGAACGTCGACTTCGGCTTCATTTCCCCGGACCGGCAGGACGACTTTTTCCGCGGCGTGGCGCAGGTTGACGGTTTACACCCGGAACCCGCGGAAGCGGTTACCCACTGAGCCGGGTAACGACCCTGATTTCGTTTACGGGTATCATTGAACAAAAGATCCGGCCATTGTGTCCGGGTGGCACCGTATCAGAGTGAACCTAAACCCACTCTCCCGGTTTCGGTTTCGTCAAGTCAGCCGAATTGCCGTATCCCTGCAATGAGTGGATCAGCCGTACAGTGTTATTTGGAACGCCGGAGTGCAAATATGTTCGGAAAACTGAATTGGATGTGTTTTCAGCGAGGACATTAATCTGAATATTTCGCCAAGACCGTGTTCATTAGACGCGAAGGCATGCAGGAATTTACGGGTTTGGTTGGGGAAAAACCCGATATTATGCCGGCAACACGCGCGAAGGAAGGTGGACCATCGATGAGCAAAGACACGGCCGGTGAACTGGATCAGAAAGGACAGCTTCTACTCCGGGAAGGGAAGTTTGATGAGGCGGTAAAGGTTTTCCAAGAGGCCTGCCGGGGATGACAACCCCGTTCTGGTGAACAATCTAGACACCGCTTATTTTTGCGGTCCAGAGATGGAAAAGGTTTTGGAAGCCCTGGCGCCCAATATCGGTCCCGAGGCACCTCCCAACCCTTATGCCCACAGCCTGGCGGTCCAGGCGCTGGTTGCTCTGGGGCGTGAAAAGGAAGCCCGCGCCGAGCTTCGGGAGGCGATCCGGGATTTCGACGACGGCCTGGCCGCCAGCCGCCGGGTGGGGTGGGTGCCGGATTCCTGGAAGGAATACACCCGCATGGTTTTGCGAGCGGCCGGGAGCCTGAAAGAGCACCGGCTGGTTTATGATCTGTACCGCCGCTGGGACAGCTACCACGTGGTGTGGGAGTGCGTCTACCTGGCGGGTGTGGCCGCTTTTAACCTGAAAAGGTTTCTTCAGGCGGCCAGGTATTGGGCTGCGGGCCGGAGAGATGGGCCGCCTGTCCGGTGCCGTGCAGCGGTGGCCCTCCTGGCGGACCGGGGCGATATCCCGCTTTCCCTTTGGAATATGAACTTCCGTCTACTGACAAACTGGAAAGCCTCGCGGCGAAAGCCGCTGCTTCCGAGGAAGAGCGCTACCGGTATGCTGCCCGGGGCATAGTCCGCCTGTATTTGCTCTCAGTTGGGAGACCGTGGATTACCGACCAGAGCCGAGGCAGGTCCGTCCGGAGGTCGTCCAGGGTGTACGCTTGCAGGTTCTCCAGTTCACGCACGTACGTTTCCAGCTCGGTCGGCTTACCGCGGATCAGTTCGATGCCGGCGACCATCATTCCGCCTCCGTGGTGAAACACCTGTTAAGGCGCTCTACCAAGTATTTGCGCTGTACAGCCAACAGGGGGCGCATGTCCTGGTACTCGTTGAAGGCTTTGACCTGAAAGGCCAGTCTTTTCTTGTCGGACCGGGAAAAGAGCACTTCCCCGTGGTAAATAACCTGGAATTGCAGGAACGGGAGGGACCTCGTTCAGGATGATCAGGTCGATTTCGCTGGTTTCCAAGACTCTTATCAGCTCAGTGAACAAGAAAGCTCTGACGGACATATCCAATCTCCCCGGTCAGCCACTATGGTTACTGTGTTACCGTTTTATTGTAACTTGGGCCTGCTGCTACTGTCCACTGTTCCCGAGACAGTGCGTTCGGGAAACCTGAATTGGGCCTGTTTTCAGCGTTCGGGCAGTTTTCCGACTACGCTGCCGGCACGCATGAAACCTAACCGCTGCTACGGTGATCCGTTTGCGATAAGTGTAAAAATGACTCCGTGGTGGAGTTGCTTTCCTGTACTGAAGACCGCTACGCTACTTTTTCGAATACCAGCCCCGGCAAGCGGAGGTCCTCATCTTGGAACTTACTGATGTATCGGCTAGCCGCTTCGCCCGCGGGTGGATTAAAACCATATGTCCTGCCGGTACGTCCATATTAGGAATGAAATAATATTGGAGGTGGGACATTGCGACGATTTGTCTTGGTGATCTACGTCTTGGCAATGTGCTTGATGTTTGGGGGAACAGCCCAGGCATCGCCGACAATTATGCTCAACGGCAAGGAGATCGGAGGCGAAGGCGTTATTGAAGAAGGGCGGACCCTGGTGCCGATGCGCGTGATCTTTGAAGCCTTGGAGGCGCAGGTTTCCTACGACCAGGGAGCGGTTACCGCCACCAAGGGCCCAGATACCGTACAACTGGTGATCGGTGAACAGGTTGCCTACATCAACGGAAAACAAACACTATTGGACGTGACGCCCAGAATAGTCAATGACCGCACCATGGTACCCCTGCGGTTGGTTTCCGAAGCATTGGGTGCGACGGTGGAATGGCAGCCCGCCGGCAGAACGATCAACATCACTACCGCTTCGGCGGCGCCGCCGGCTCAAGGCACCCCGGCAGTCCCGGCGGAAGCCGTGGACCGGGGAGCCTTTGATTTCAGCCTCCTTGCCGAAGTTGTGCAACAGGAAGGCGAAGAAAACATCTTCATTTCACCCGCCAGCGTTGCCTTGGCCTTGAGCATGGTTTACAACGGCGCGGCGGCGGAAACCAAGGAAGCAATGGCGGAGGTTTTACGGGTACAGGGTATTGCCATTGAAGATGTCAATAAGGCCAACGCCGCCCTGTTGAAGTCCCTCAATACCAACCCGGATGTGCAATTGGACGTGGCCAACTCCGTTTGGGCCAGAAAAGACGTGACCTTCAACGCGGAGTTCTTG
>JACUUW010000101.1 GCA_014859075.1 Desulforudis sp. | reverse complement strand
AGTAGTTCCGGTGGACGTTGCCAAGCGCCAGGGGGTGGATCTTTTCGGTCAGGATCAGGAAAGCCTCTTGCATGTCCTCTTTAGCCATCCCGGCGACATCACGGGCCAGCGCCAGAAAGGAATAGACGTCCTCCACATTTACCGGCAGTCTGGCCGCCGGGTTCACCGGATCCTTGGGATTAAAGGCGTTGACCACACTGGGGTCAATGGGTCCCAACTCCCCCATGGCGCCCATCACCATTTCGTCGGCGCCAAGACAAATCAAGGTTCCCGCGCTGTAGGCCCTAAACGGTACCAAAACTGACAACTCCGGCGCGAATTCCCGGATCAGGTGCACCAGACGCCACGGGGTCAGTACATCCCCGCCCCGACTGTACAAAAACAGGTCCAGACGGTCGTACCCGCTCAGGGACCGCAGGTGCCGGTAAAACACCGGCAACACGTCCGGGGCGATCCGGGTGTTCAGGTTTTCCCGGTCGCCTGTAATGTAGGCGACAACCTTCGACTTGCGCCGGCGCGCTATTTCGGCCATCAGCGATTGTCTGGTACCGAAACTCATCGCCAAACCTCATTCCGACAGGGTTCCCACCTCATTAGTATGACCGGTAATCTTGTTTTCAGTCCGGCAGAACCGGTTCCAGCACGCCCGCCGACAACAAAAAAGATCCCCGCGGTTTTGCGGGAATCCCTCAGCCGGGTCTCAAACCCGTATCTACAAGGAACGGTTGAGGCGGGGTAAGGCCTGGTTGTTTTCGAGTTCCACAATGACCACTTCCGCCCCGATTTTTCTTACGGCCTCCCAGGGAATAGTCAATTCCTGCCGTTCCATCCACATGTTCACGATGTTGCTGCGGCGCGGCAAGATGATCGAATGCACGTGTCCCGAATCTACGTCGATCGTCATGTCTGATTCGCCGATTACGCCCAGTCTGGCTCCGTTGAACATGTTTACGATTTCCTTGCCGACCAGTTCCGTCAACCGCAAGTCCCACACACCCCTTTCACCTTCAACTCCCGAGTCTTCCCCGAATCCCACTCCACAGCCGGATCACAAACGGTTGCAAAACGGCCACAGCAATGGAAAAGGCGGCCAGGACATCCATCTCGATACCGCCCAGACGCATTCGTTCCGGCACGTTCAGATCCAGGAAGGTGAGGATCAGGATGAGAGACAGATAGATGCCCCCGGCCATGCCGATCAGGCTGACTATCGCCTCTGAAAACGGGGTGAATCTGGGTTCCACCTCCCAAAGTTTCTGGCTCCGGTGCCGGGGCCAAACCTGGAGCCGCAACCTGATCCTTTCCCTGATCGAAAACCCAATCAGTGTCAGCACCACCAAAAATACCAGGGTAGCTGTTATCACCGGTCCCACCCCCGTATATTGATATGGGACGGGTCCGGCAATTATGACCGTTCGGTTTCTACCGACCGGTTGAACCAAATCCCCCGGCACCCCGGTCCGTTATACCCAGATCGCCGACGTACTCGATCTCGCCGACGGCGATGGGAACACACACCAACTGCGCAATCCGATCTCCAGGACTGATGGTCAACGGTTCGTCCCCGAGGTTAATCACCGGACAGATAATCTCCCCGGTGTAATCGGCGTCAATCACTCCGACCGCGTTGGCCAACGTGAGGCCGTACCTGGAGGCCAACCCGCTGCGCACAAACACCAGTCCCACCAGGTGGCGCGCAGGCAGTTGCACGGCGATTCCGGTCGGAATCGGGATCCTCTGCCCGGGTCCTATGGTCACCGGCCGTTCGAGTGCCGCACATAGGTCCAAACCAGCCGAGCCGGACGTGGCGTACGCCGGTTCGGGAAGAGAAGACCCGATATCTTGGTGCATCTTTTTCACTTTCAACGTGACCCTGGATACTTCAGCCATCAGTCCGCCCCCCACAGAAAAATCAGCCTGCATCGTATTCTACAGGCCGCCCCCGAGTGCTTCCTCCCATACCCCCTCATTTCGCCAAGGCCCGATAGTGGCCAGGGACAGTTTACCCGCGCTGAGAATCCGGTCGCAGATCGCGGCCGCCTGATCGGATTCAACCCGCGCCAACTTACGCACGATCTCGTCGGGAGTGTGTACCCGCCCCAGGTACAGCTCCGACCTGCCCAGACGACTCATCCTTGCGCTTACGCTTTCCAGACTCAGCAGGAAGTTGCCCTTGAGTTGTTCCTTGCTTAGGGCCAACTCGGCCTCGGTCACGCCCCCGTTACGCACGTCGTTCAGTTCATCGAGCACAATTTCCAACACCGTACCCACGTTTTCCGGGCTTAGTCCGGCATAGATCCCGAAGAGCCCCGTATCCCGGTACGAACTGTGGTAGGAGTAGATGTTGTACACCAGGCCCATCTGTTCCCGAACCCGCTGGAACAACCGTGAACTCAAACCTCCGCCCAGAAGGGTGTTGATTACCTGAGCCACGTATATATTCTCGTCGTCCAGGTGCAGCCCCTGGGTACCGATGCACAGGTGCACCTGCTCGGTGTCTTTTTCCCGACAGAAGACTCCAGGGTAAGGCGTGGGCGCAATCAACGGTTTGGAAGGCCCAAGGACACGGGTGTCACCGAAAATCCCCTCGAGGCGTTCAACCACCCGGTCGTGCTCTACATTTCCTGCCACCGCGATGACCATTCTCCCTTGACCGTAGTGCCGCTGGTGGTATTCCAGTAGATCATCCCGGCTGAGAGCCCGAATAACCGCCGCGTCGCCGATTACCGGACGTCCCAATGCGTGTTCCCGCCAAAGCACCTGGGCCAGTACGTCGTGCACCAGTTCGTCCGGTGTGTCCTCGTACATCTTGATTTCTTCGACAATTACGTTCCGTTCGCGTTCCAAATCCTCCGGGGCAAACCGGGAACGGAATAACATGTCGCTGATAATGTCGATCGCCAGATCAAGGTGCTCGTCCAAGACCCGGGCATAATAGCAGGTATATTCCTTGGTGGTGTATGCGTTGAGCTGGCCGCCGACCCGGTCGAAGGCCTCCGCGATGTCCCGGGCGGAACGCGTTTGGGTGCCCTTGAACAACATGTGCTCGATGAAATGGCAGACCCCGCCGGCCCCGTCTTCTTCGTCCCGTGAACCGACGTCCACCCAGACGCCGAAGGCCGCCGACCTGACGTGGCGGATTTCTTCGGTGAGAATACGTACACCGTTGTCCAGAACTATTTTTTTGACCATGTTGGACCTCCGAATCTGCGGTTTTGTCAGTGCCCAATATATTCGTGAAGAACCGGTGAACTCCTGCGGACCGGTTACGGCACGGGTGTGTTTGTTGGTTCGGGGCCTTCTTCGGGAACCGGTGTGTCGGCCAGCAGCCTGCTCACTGTTACCAACCTGTAGCCTTCTGCCCGCAGCTCCCGGATAATCACCGGGAGCGCCTTGGCGGTAGCCTCCAACGGATGCATCAACACAATCGCTCCCGGATGTATTCGGTTGATGACCCGCGCGGTGATAGCGTCCGCCTCCCGCAGTTTCCAGTCAACGGTATCCACACTCCACAAAATGGTCTGGTAGCCCGTACGCTCAGCCGCTTCCAGCACCACCGCCCCCCGCTCTCCGTAGGGCGGCGCGAACAAAGTAGTACGCCGGCCGATGATCTTTTCAATTTCGGCCTCCGTCTTCCGAATATCCCGCTCGTTCATGCCCACCGAAAGCTGATCCGGGTGGGGATGTCCGTACCCGTGATTCCCGACCTCGTGACCATCTCTGGCAATACGGCGCACCAGTTCCGGAAACTTGGCCGCCCAACGCCCGGTAACAAAAAAGGTCATGTGCGCGTCATATTCCCGGCAAGTGTCCAGCATCGAGGGCAGGTACTCCTCGCCCCAGTCCACGTTGACGACAAGCGCTACCATGTTCGCAGCCTCGGAACCCTGGTAAATCGGTTGCTGCAAGGTGGGCACGTCCGTCCGCCAAGGCGCCCGGCAACCGATCGGCACGCACAACAATAGGATCGTAAACACCATCAATAAACGGACCCACCGCAAGCGCCTCACCCCCCACAAGTAAGAGTATGCGGCGGGCGAAGGCCACAAACCTGGAAAAAATGAAAAAGCCCTCTTGCGAGGGCCTATCTCTTGGAGAACCTGGAGCGTGGACCCCGGCCCCGGCCCGGGCGGACGTCACGACCCTGTTCGGCCGCATCAGCCTCTTGTCCGGCTTCGGGTGCCATGGCATCTTTCTTGGACAGTTTCAACCGTCCCTGGTTATCGATACCGATCGCCTTGACCAAAATCTGGTCACCTTCCCGGCAGACATCCTCCACCCGGCGTACCCGGTGGTGGGCGAGTTGGGAAATGTGTACCAGGCCGTCCTTGCCGGGCAGACCGAGTACACCCGGGATGACCTCCACAAAGGCGCCGAATTCCATAACCTTGACTACCTTCCCGAGGTAGACCTGACCGACGTCTACTTCCGCGGTCAGCGCCTGAATGATCTCCAGGGCCTTTTGTCCGCCCTCGGGAGTGGGCGCGGTGATGTACACCCGGCCGTCATCCTCCACGTCGATGTCCACTCCGGTGGTTTCGCAGATCTTACGGATAATCTTCCCTCCGGGACCAATAATGTCCCGGATCTTCTCGGGATCAATGGTCGTATGGATGATCCGCGGCGCCCGCTGCGACAGTTCCGGTCTCGGGCCGGAGATGACCTCTTTGTACCGGTCCAAGATGAAAAGTCTGGCTTCGCGAGCCTGTTCCATCGCCTGCGCCAGGATTTCGGGCGTAATTCCCCCGATCTTGATGTCCATCTGAAGCGCGGTGATTCCCGCCTCTGTACCGGCCACCTTAAAGTCCATATCCCCCAGGTGGTCTTCCGCACCCTGGATATCGGTCAGAATGACCACTTCATCGTTTTCTTTGATCAGGCCCATGGCGATCCCGGCCACCGGCGCCTTTATCGGCACCCCGGCATCCATCAACGCGAGGCAGCCGGCGCACACGCTGGCCATCGAGGTCGAACCGTTCGATTCCAGCACCTCCGACACGATCCGGATGGTGTAGGGGAACTCCTCCTCGGGCGGAAGGACCGCCTCCAGCGCCCGCCCGGCTAATGCTCCGTGCCCGATTTCCCGTCGGCCCGCAGACCGGATGCCACGCGCCTCCCCGGTACTGAAGCTCGGGAAGTTGTAGTGGTGCATGAAACGCTTGGTTTCCTGGGTATCCAGGCCGTCCAGAATTTGCTCGTCCCGCACCGCTCCCAAGGTCAGTGCCGAAAGAACCTGGGTCTGGCCTCGCTTGAAAAGGCCCGAACCGTGGGTGCGTGTGAGGACGTCGACCTCCACGCTGATGTCCCGGATCTCGTTGGGAAGGCGTCCGTCCAGACGCACCTTCTCTTTGCTTACCAGTTGCCGAACCGCTTCCTTTTCCATCTTGTCCACAAGCCGTTTGATAACGGCTTGGTCTTCAGGGTAATCGTCCTGCAGCGCCTCGTAAATTTCCACTTTGGTGTTCTCCAGGTACTGGTCGCACGCCTTTTTGTCCAGACGCTGTTCCTTGCAGTGCTGTACGGCGGCGAACATTTTCTCGCGACCGACGGCAGTCACCGCCTGAGCCAGATCCGGATCGGCTTCCACCACCGGCACCTCGATCTTGAGGTGGGCCAGGCCGTAGGTTTCGGCTTCCGCCCGCACCGCTTCGACCCAATCGGTGATCCGCCTGATTTCCGCGTGAGCTTTGCCAAGCGCCTCGACCATCACCTGTTCGGAGACTTCCCCGGCGCCTGCTTCAACCATGTTGATGGCGTCGTGCGTGCCGGCCACGGTCAGGTGGAGGTCGGACTTATGATCCTGTTCGACCGTGGGGTTGACTACCAGCTCTCCATCCACCCGTCCGATGACGACCACGCCGATCGGCCCGGCGAAGGGGATGTCCGAAATGCTGAGGGCCACCGACGCCCCGATAATGGCCGCGATCGTTGGGGAGCAGTCCTGGTCCACCGACATCACCAGGGTCACTACGTGCACATCCTGGATGAAACTCTTGGGAAAAAGCGGCCTGATAGACCGGTCAGTAAGCCGGGCTGACAGGATGGCCTTTTCTCCTGGACGGCCTTCGCGTTTCAAAAAGCCGCCCGGAATTTTACCGACCGCGTAGTGTCTTTCCTCGTAATCCACGGTAAGCGGGAAGAAGTCCAACCCCTCGCGGATCGCCTGGCGGGTCGCAGTTACCAGCACCACCGTGTCGCCGTACCGGGCGAACACGGCCCCGGAAGCCTGTCCAGCCACCCGGCCGATATCTACGCTGAATTTGCGTCCCGCAATTTCAATTTCTCTGCGCAAAAACCCTTGCTCCAACATTAATTTGTATTAACCCTCCTATCCTGTTATCGCTCGATAACAACAGCTGCATTCCCCGGAACAACAAGAAGCAGGAGAAAACTCCCCTACTTTCTCAGTCCCAGCTCCTGGATAAGGGTGCGGTACCTGTTTGGGTTACAATCACGAAGATAGTTCAACAGCGCCCGCCGTTGCCCGACCATCTTCAATAGGCCGCGTCGTGAATGAAAATCCTTCTTGTGCGCTTTCAGGTGCTCGGTGAGCAGGTTGATCCTTTCGGTAAGAATCGCCACCTGAACCGCCGGGGAGCCGGTATCGTTTTCGTGCACTTTGTACTTGTCAATTATTGCTTGCTTCTTGTCCACCGTAAGACTCATCGGAAATACCTCCACACGATTTCAGTAATTGCCGCCGGCCAAGCAACGCGCCGGAGTCTCGCGAAGCCTAGCTGACAGTTCATCCTACCTCCCGATTATGGTAATCACCAACCGACCGCTGGGAATGTCCTTGGCCACCAGGTCAAAAACCCGACCGGATTTACTGAAAAATCCCCGGAAACGAGTGGCCGATGGAATGTAACCAGGAATGGACTGCAC
>JACUUW010000100.1 GCA_014859075.1 Desulforudis sp. | reverse complement strand
TGCGGCCTGCCGTCCCGGTGTTTTGCGGTGGTGTCGCTCACGGTGTTGAACCGGGAGGGCCGGCCGCCGGAGGCGATCATTATCGAAAAGGTTGGTGGGACGGGTGAAAGCCAGACGCCAGAGGAAGATCCTGGAGATTATCCACCGGCAGCCCGTCGGCACCCAGGCTGAACTGGCGCGGGTGTTGCACGCGAACGGTTTTGAAGTCACCCAGGCCACCGTTTCCCGAGACGTGAAAGAACTGGGCCTGGTAAAGGCTTCGGACGGCCGGAAACTGCGCTATCTGCCGCCCGGCGAGCAGCCGGTCGGTCTGACCGAAGACCGGATGCGCCACCTGTTCCGGGACTACGTCTGGGAAGTTGAGGCCAACGAAAGCCTGGTAGTGATCAAAACCCTGCCGGGGGCGGCTCAGGGTGTGGCTTCAGCCCTGGATTACACCCGTTGGGGGGAGATCCTGGGCACCGTCGCCGGGGACGACACTATTTTCGTGGCCGTGAAGTCACGCGGGCAGATTTCGGAACTGAAACGCCGCCTAACGGGCTTGCTGGAGGGATGCACCGATGCTCCACAGACTGGTGGTTCGCGATTTCGCCCTGATCGACGACCTGACGGTTGAGTTCGGGTCCGGTTTTAACGTGCTGACCGGTGAGACCGGCACCGGCAAATCTTTGCTGGTTGACGCCCTGCAGGTTGTCCTGGGCCGGCGGGTGTCGGCTGATTACGTGCGCACCGGCGCTGACCGGGCCTACCTGGAGGCGGTGTTTGACCTGCAGGAGCGGGATGTGTTGCGCGAGCCGTTCACAGCCGCCGGGATTGAACCCGAGGAGGGCTTCCTGGCCCTGAGCCGGGAGCTCCTGGGCAGCGGGAGGAGCCTCTACCGCATCAACGGTCGGACCGTGTCACACACGCTTTTCCTGAACCTTGGCCAGCGGTTGGTTGATTTCCACGGGCAGGGTGAGCAGCAGTCCCTGCTCCGGGAGGGGCGCCACGGTGAACTCTTGGACCGGAGCGGCGGACCGGAGCTTCGGGAGACGGTACGCCGCCTGGAGCAGGCCTTCCGAGACTGGGCGGCGGCCCGCAAGGCGCTGGAGGCACACCGCGCGGAGGCCATGGAGCGGGCCCGGCGGCTGGATATCGTCGAACTGCAGGTCGGGGAGATTGAGCGGGCGCGGCTGGAAGTCGGGGAAGAGGAGCAGTTGCACGAAGAGCGCAGTTTTTTGGTGAACGTCGAGCAGATCGCCCGCTTGGCCGACGAGAGCTATCAGGCTCTGTACGGCAGCGACGAAGACGCCGGGGCCGCCGTGGCTCAGATCGGGCGGGCCCTTGACAACCTGCACATCCTCGCCCGCCTCTGCCGGGAGGCGCAGGAAGGTCAGGAAACCTTGAAGTCGACTTTAAGCCAGGTGCAGGAGGTGGCCAGGGACCTGGTTGCGGTGAGGGAGCGGGCCCAGTTCGACCCCGAACGGATGAATGCGGTCGAAGAGCGACTGGCGTTAATCGAAAAACTGAAACGCAAGTACGGGGCAACCGTGGAGGAAGTCCTGGTCTTCCAGGAGGCTGCGGCCGCCGAACGGGACCGCCTCCTGGGGGGCGAAGCGGAGACCGCGCGGCTCCAGGAGTCGGTCACCGCCCTCCACCGCGAGTGGGAGACACTCGCGTCCGAGGTTTCGCGCCTGCGGCGGGAAGCAGCCCGGGAGCTGGAAACCCGGGTGACCACCGAACTCCGGGAACTGGAACTGGGTTCCGTCGAGTTCCGGGTGGAGTTGCGTTCCCTATCGGGGACGAGTGTCCGCGGTCGGGAGGAGGCCGTTTTCCTGTTTTCGGCCAACCCGGGCGAACCACCAAAACCGCTGGTTCGAATCGCCTCCGGCGGCGAACTGTCACGGATCATGTTGGCCTTAAAAACCGTATTGGCTGCGGTGGACGAAACCCCGACGCTTATTTTCGACGAGGTCGACGCGGGTATCGGCGGCCGGGCACTGCAGGCGGTCGCTGAAAAGCTGTTCCAGATCGGCCGGGGAAGGCAGGTTGTGTGTGTAACGCACGCCGCTCAGATCGCCTGTCACGCCGACCGTCACCTGGAGATCACTAAGGAAGTGGTCGGGACGGGCACCCGCACCTCAATCACGGTTCTTGAGGAGCCGGCCCGGTTGGAGGAATTGGCCCGCATGCTGGGCGGCGGCAGGGAAATAACGGAAGTCGCTCGGAAACACGCCGCCGAACTGCGCCACGCGGTCGCTAAGCAGCGCAGTTGCTGATCTTGTCACTCGACCCGGCAATTTGGTATAATGATAACGCATTTTTGCTGAGGTGGTCATATGCTAACGAAGTCCCAAGTTGAACACGTCGCCCTACTGGCCAGGCTTTACCTCGACGATGAGGAAAAGGAACGGTACACGACGCAGTTGACCAAGATTCTGGAGTACGCGCGCAATCTGGACGAGTTGAACACCAGTGACGTGCCGCCCACCGCCCATGTACTGCCGCTACAAAATGTCTTCCGACAAGACGTTGTCGGTCCGCACCTGCCGGCCGAGGAAGCCATCGGCAACTCCCCCGAACAAGAAGACGGGTTTTTCAAGGTTCCGCGGGTTCTATAAGTTGCTGCCGGGGTCTTACCGCATATGGGGAGTGATTTATACCTTTGAGATTTAATGATTTGACGGCCCACGAGTTGCGTGGGTTATTGCTGCGCCGGGAAACTTCCGCCGTTGAGATCTGCCGATCGGTCTTCGACCTACTTGCCGCGGTTGAAGGGGAGATTCAGGCCTACATCACGTTGGACCGGGCCGGGGCCTTGGCCAAGGCCGAAACGGTCGACCGCGACCTGCGGGACGGCCGGGAACTGCCCCCGCTGGCCGGAATTCCTTTCGCCATCAAGGACAATATGTGCACCAAGGGTGTTCTGACAACGTGCGGTTCCCGGATACTACGCAACTTCGTCCCGCCCTACAACGCCACCGTGGTTGAGCGACTGAACGCCCAGCGGGTGGTGATGATCGGGAAGACCAATCTGGACGAGTTCGCGATGGGCTCATCGACTGAGCACTCATCTTTTTTCACCACGCGCAACCCGTGGGATACGGCAAGGGTTCCGGGTGGGTCCAGCGGGGGCTCGGCGGCGGCTGTCGCCGCCGGCAGTGCCGTCTGTGCGTTAGGTTCGGACACCGGTGGTTCCATCCGCCAGCCGGCCGCCCTGTGCGGCGTGGTCGGAATGAAGCCGACCTATGGTCTGGTTTCGCGCTACGGCCTGGTGGCGTTTGCGTCGTCCCTGGACCAGATCGGTCCGTTTACCCGGGATTTTACCGACTGTGCTCTGGTGCTGAACGCCATCTGCGGACACGACGAACGTGATTCCACCTCCGCGCCCGGCGAATTGGGAGACTTCACTGATTTTTTGGTCGATGACGTCCGCGGCATGCGAATCGGTATGCCCCAGGAGTACCTTTCGGGCGGGCTGGACGAAGGCGTGCGCCGCATCGTCCTCGAGGCCGCCTCGGTATTTGAACAGCGGGGCGCCTACGTCGAGGAGACGAGCCTGCCGCACACCGACTACGCTCTGCCGACCTACTACCTGATCGCGCCCGCCGAGGCCAGTTCCAACCTGGCCCGGTACGACGGGGTACGCTACGGTTGCCGGCTCGAGAACAGCACGGACGTGATCGACATGTTCCGGTTAAGCCGGAGCCGGGGGTTCGGGGCCGAGGTGAAACGACGGATAATGTTGGGCACCTACGCCTTGTCCGCCGGCTACTACGACGCCTATTATCTCAAAGCGCTGAAGGTGCGCACCTTGATCCGCCGGGACTTTGAAGAGGCGTTTGAAAAGTTCGACCTGCTGTTGGCGCCGACCACGCCGGAGCCGGCCTTCCCGATCGGGGATAAAACCGAAGACCCTATTAAAATGTACCTTTCCGACATTTATACCCTGGCGGTCAACCTGGCCGGACTGCCGGGGGTATCCCTGCCCGGAGGTTTCCTGAACAGGCTGCCAATCGGCATCCAACTCATCGGGAAACCGTTCGGGGAGGGCGCCCTGCTGCGGGCGGGGTATACTTTCCAGCAGAGCACCGGCCACCACCTGAAAAGGCCCCGGATAAGGGGGGAGGCGTAGGGATGCGCGCGTATGAATCGGTAATCGGCCTGGAAGTGCACGTCGAACTTAAAACAAACTCCAAGATTTTCTGCCACTCCAGCACCGCCTTCGGCGGGAAGCAGAACACGCATGTTTGTCCCGTTTGTCTGGGGCTTCCCGGCTCATTGCCCGTGCTGAACCGGCAAGTGGTGGAATACGGCATCCGGGTGGCGCTGGCGCTGAACTGCTCGGTGGCCCGGTTCTGCAAGTTTGACCGGAAGCACTACTTCTATCCGGACCTGCCGAAGAACTACCAGATTTCCCAGTACGACCTGCCCCTGTCCTACGACGGATACCTGGATTTTGAAACTGACGACGGCTGCACCCACCAGTGCGGGATTGTGCGGGTACACATGGAGGAAGATGCGGGGAAACTGATCCACCGGGAGGAGGTGGGAGAGAGTCCTGCATACGCTCTGGTGGACTACAACCGTACCGGGGTGCCGCTTTTAGAGATTGTTTCCGAACCGGATATCCGGTCGGCCGAGGAAGCCCGAGCCTACCTCACAGAACTGAAGACGGTCGTCCAGTACACCGGGGTGTCCGACTGCAAGATGGAAGAGGGCTCGCTCCGGTGTGACGCCAACGTATCGGTGCGTCCTCGGGGTAGTAAGGAACTGGGTGTCAAGACCGAGATCAAGAACCTGAATTCCTTCCGGGCCGTACATCGGGCCCTGGATTACGAAATCGAGCGCCAGATCGCCCTCTGCAAGGAGGGCCGGCGGATCGTACAGGAAACCCGCTCCTGGGACGAAGCAAAAGGGGTCACCGCTCCCATGCGGGGCAAGGAGGAGGCGCACGACTACCGGTACTTCCCGGACCCGGACTTGGTGCCGCTGGTGATCAGTCCGTCTTGGATCGAGAGCGTCAGGCGGGACCTCCCGGAACCGCCCGACGCCCGGCGGCGGCGCTACCAGGAGCAATACGGCCTGTCGGTCTACAACGCCCGGGTGCTCACCGGGTCGCGGGAGACGGCCGAGTATTTTGAGGAGTGTGTCCGGCTTTACAGCCGGCCCAAGACGGTGGCGAACTGGGTGATGGGCGACCTGACGCGGCTGCTGAACGCCGAACAGGTGGAGATCCAGGACTGCCGGGTGCGCCCGGCGCAACTCGCCGCCCTGATGCGGCTCATTGACGACGGCACCATCAGTGGCAAGATCGCCAAGGTGATTCTGGAGGAGATGTTCGCCAGCGGCAAGGATCCCGAAACGGTGATCAGGGAAAAAGACCTGGTGCAAATCACTGATGCCGGTGCAATCAGCGGGCTGATCGAAGAGGTGCTGGCCGGGCACCCGGGACCGGTGGCCGATTACCGGCAGGGCAAGGGTAAAGCCCTTGGTTTCCTGGTGGGCCAGGTGATGAAGGCGACCAAGGGGAAAGCGAACCCGGCCATGGTCAACGACCTTTTGAAACAGAAGTTGGATGAGGGAAAATAAGGGTTTGATCGAGAGCAAATTATGCAGTAAGGTAGGGTAAGGAGGGGTGGAGTCATGGAACTGAAAAGGAACATCCAGGTCGTGGATACTACTCTCCGCGACGGAGAGCAGACGGCGGGTGTGGTCTTCGCCAATAACGAGAAGGTGCGGATTGCCAAGTTCTTGGACGAGCTCGGCGTTCACCAGATCGAGGCCGGCATCCCGGTGATGGGCGGTGATGAGGAGAAATCCATCCGGAAAATCTGTTCCCTGGGATTAAAGGCCAGCATTATGGGCTGGAACCGTCCGGTGATCAAAGACATCGAACACTCCCTGTCCTGCGGTGTGGATGCCGTGGCCATTTCAATCTCCACTTCCGACATCCACATCAAGTACAAGCTGCAGGCCAGCCGGGAGTGGGTACAGGAGCAGATGGTCACCGCTACCCATTTTGCCAAGGAGCACGGGGTGTACGTATCGGTCAACGCCGAGGACGCTTCCCGGAGCGACCCCGGGTTCTTGGTCGAGTTCGCCCGGGCGGCCAAGCAGGCCGGTGCCGACCGGCTGCGCTACTGCGACACGGTGGGCATACTGGAGCCGTTTACCACTTTCAATTACATCAAATACATCCGGGAGCAGGTCAGTGACCTTGAAATTGAGATGCACACCCATGACGACTTCGGTCTGGCCACAGCCAACGCTCTCGCCGGCGTGGCGGCCGGTGCCGGCTACGTGGGGGTCACCGTTCTGGGCTTGGGCGAGCGTGCGGGGAACGCGGCGTTGGAGGAAGTGGTGATGGGGTTGAAGTACCTCCACGGCATCGATCTGGAGTTCAGCACCGAGATGTTCCGTGAGGTGGCCGAATACGTATCCCGGGCTTCCGGGCGCGAACTCCCGGCCTGGAAGGCTATCGTCGGCTCCAACATGTTCGCCCACGAGTCCGGAATCCACGCCGACGGCGCCTTGAAGTATCCCGCGAC
This sequence comes from Desulforudis sp., assembly GCA_014859075.1. Taxonomy (GTDB): domain Bacteria; phylum Bacillota; class Desulfotomaculia; order Desulfotomaculales; family Desulforudaceae; genus Desulfopertinax. The sequence continues at coordinate 572 of JACUUW010000100.1, read as the reverse complement.
TTACGAAGCATTCACTCCGGAGGAGGTCGGTTTGCAGCGGCAGATCGTCATCGGCAAACACTCCGGCACGGCCGCGGTCCGGGCCAAGTTCGCCGAGTACGGCATCCACCTGTCGCGGCACCAGGCCCAAGAGCTTCTGCCGGAAATCCGGGCCGCCGCCGTTTCGCTCAAGCGTTCGTTGTTTGACAAGGAACTGGTGTACATGTACGGTGATCACTTTGGATTTGGAAAGAGGCTGAAGCATGGGCCGGAACCTTATTGAAAAAATTCTCTCCAGTAAATGCGGACGCCCCGTGTCCGCGGGGGACATCGTGGTCGCCGAAGTCGATTTCGTGATGGGCCAGGACGGCACTACGCCCCTGGCCATCAACGCTTTTCGCGACATGCACGGCACCGCCCTGTTTGACCCGTCTCGGGTCGCCCTGGTCATCGATCACAGTGCCCCCAGTCCCACCGAGGGTGTATCCAACCTGCACAAACTGATGCGTGATTTCGCCGGGGAGACCGGCTGCCACCTGTACGACGTGGGCGAAGGGGTCTGCCACCAACTCATGCTCGAATCGGGAGTCATA
>JACUUW010000099.1 GCA_014859075.1 Desulforudis sp. | reverse complement strand
TGGATTTGATCCGGATCGCCTTCAGCTAAAGTCCGTTCGATCGTGTCCAGTTCCGTGCGGAATTCATTGATCATCGCCCGCACCATCTCCCGGTTGGTGAGCAAAATATCACGCCACATTTCAGGACTGCCGGCGGCCACCCGGGTAGTATCACGATAACCACCGGCAGCCAGCAGAAGCGCCTGTTCGGAGCCGGGAATCCGTCCGACCGTATTTACCAGGGTGGAAGCCAGTAAATGCGGCAGATGACTGACCGCGGCCACGGCCCGGTCGTGATCCTGAGGGTCCATTTCAAGCACCCGGCAACCCAGGTTCCGGGCCAGGGTACTGACTTGGCGCAGGGCTTCTTGATCGGTATGGGAGGTAGGGGTGAAAATGTAATAGGCACCCTCAAACAGATAGCGGTTGGCGGCCCCGATCCCGACTTGCTCGGATCCGGCCATGGGGTGCCCGCCCACGAAGTGCACATCCGGGGGCATAATCGCTTCCACCGCCTTGACGATGGCCGCCTTGCAACTACCGACATCGGTGACGATGGCCCCCGGTTTGAGATACGGTAACGCCTTCTGAAGCATGGTGACAATCATGCCAACCGGAACGGCGATGATGACCAGATCGGCTCCGGTTACGCCGGTCCCCAGGTCCGTAGTGAAATAGTCCAGGGCGCCGCCGTCCACACCTTGCCGGAGTCTGGATTCGTCGCGCCCAACCCCCATCACCGTACGGGCCAGGCCGCGGGCCCGCACGCCCATCCCGAGGGATCCACCGATCAAACCGACGCCGATGATGGTGACCTGGTTAAACACGAACGCCTCTCCTTGCCACTGGCTAAACCTTCTTGCCGATCGCCCGGGCGACCTCCCCGACTTGGACCATGACTTTCCCGAATTTCTTCGGCGTCAGGGACTGTGCGCCGTCGCAGAGGGCCTCCTGCGGGTTGGGATGTACCTCGATCAACAGCCCGTCGGCGCCGGCCGCCACCGCCGCTACGGCCATCGATGGAACGAGTTCATACTTGCCTAGGGCATGGCTCGGATCGACGATAATCGGTAAATGAGAAAGATGTTTAATGACCGGTACGGCCGACAGGTCCAGCGTATTGCGGGTATAGGATTCGAAGGTGCGCACGCCCCGTTCACAGAGGATTACATTGGGGTTACCCTCGCTTAAAATGTATTCGGCGGCCATCAGCCATTCCTCAATGGTCGCCGACAGCCCGCGCTTCAAAAGTACTGGTTTGTTACACTGACCCACTTCACGCAACAGCCAGAAGTTTTGCATATTGCGGGTTCCGATCTGCACAATGTCCGCGTACTCCACTACCAGGGGCAGCGACCGGGGATCCATCACTTCGGTTACAATCAGCAACCCATATTTCTCCCGGGTTTCAGCCAGGAGTTGCAAGCCCTTCTCCGCCATACCCTGAAAGGAGTACGGGGAGGTCCGGGGCTTGTAAGCGCCCCCGCGCAGGATCCGGGCCCCGGCCTGCTTAACCTTTTCGGCCGCCTCAAAGAGCTGTTCCTTACTCTCCACGGCACAGGGACCGGCCATGACCTGCACGGTGCCGCCACCGATTTCGACGTCACCGATCCTGATCACCGTGCCCTCTTCCTTCATTATCCGGCTGGCCAGTTTATAGGGTCGCAGGATCGGGATGACCTTATCAACCCCCGGTAACAGCTCAATCCCGGCATCGCCCAGCATGGTTTCATCACCGATCGCCCCGATCACGGTACGCTCCACGCCGCGAGAAAGGTTGATCCGGAAACCCTTCTCTTTCAGTCGCTTCATGACCGCCTCGATTTGTTCGTCGGTCGCCTTGTGACTCATCACGATGACCATTCTTCAATTATCCTCCCTCAGTACTCTTTCCAAGGCTTCAATAAATATTTGGTTCTGATGCCGGGTGCCGAGCGTGACCCGCAGGTGGGTCCGGTAGTCGAAGCCACCCCTGATAATCACGCCCCGGCGCAGCAGGCCCTGAAAGACCGCCTGCTCGTCCCGTTCGGCATCAAAAAGGATAAAGTTGGCCTCGGTCGGAACGTATTCCAGGCCCAGCCGGGAGAATTCCCGGTATAAGTATTCCTTCTCGTCCCGGTTCAGGGTCTGCAACTTCCGGACGTGTTCCCGGTCACTAAGGGCGGCCAAGGCCGCCTCCTGGGCCAATAGGTTAACGTTAAACGGTTCCCGCACCCGCTCCAGACAGGCCACGATTTCCGGCCGGGCGACAGCGTAACCGATCCGCAGTCCGGCCAGTCCATACATCTTGGAAAATGTGCGTAAGACCACCACATTAGGATGGAGCCGGAGATAATCCAGTCCATCCGGGTAATCTTCGTCCGCAACGTATTCAAAATAGGCCTCATCCAGAATGACCAGACAGTGCGCGGGTACGACCTCCAAAAACCGCTCCAACTCGTCCCGGTGGACAATGGTGCCGGTCGGGTTGTTGGGGTTGCAAATATAAACCAGCTTGGTCCGCCGGTTCAAATTGGCGGCCATCCCCTGTAGGTCAAGCGTATAGCTGATTAGCGGGATTTCGCGGGGCACGGCATTCATCATCCGGGCCAGCGGCTGGTAACGCGGGAAACTGGGGACCGGCATCAGCGCCTCATCGCCGGGCTCCAGAAAAGCCAGCGAAAGCTGCTGGACGATCTCGTTGGAACCGTTGCCCAGGTGAAGCTGAGCGGGATCAAGGCCATAGAACTCGGCCAACGCCCGCCGGAGACGATAACTGTTACCATCGGGGTAATAATGCACTCCGGAAAGCGCCCCGCTCAAGGCTTTAATTGCAAAGGGCGAAGGACCGAGGGCGTTTTCGTTGGAAGCCAATTTCACGACCTCTTTAAGGCCCAGCTCCCTTTGGACTTCCTCAATCGGCTTGCCCGGCCGGTAGACGGCCAGCTCCAAAATATTCTTACGCGCCAGGTCCGACAATCAGCTTCCTCCTCGACCTAAAACCACTTGCCGGACGATGTCCGGCTTTCTGCCACCTTTAAGCTAGTTTTTAAAATGTTACCACGGCCTGATCAGCTTGCGCAACCTATTTTTTTACTAACGCTTGTTTAAGCTCCGTTACCAGATTTTGTACGGCCTTTACCGCCCCGTTTTCGCCTGCGGCGCTGATGCGGTTTACGATGGCGCTACCCACGATCAGGGCGTCAGCATAAGGGGCCAGCTCCCGGACTTGCCCGGGTTCGGCAATTCCGAAACCGATGGCCAGGGGCAACCCGGTCTGCGCCCGGACGTTACCGATTACTTCGGCTAACTTTTTCGAGAAGCCACCGTGCCGTCCCGTTACACCGGTCAGAGAAACACAATAGACAAAGCCCCTGGCTTTAGCGGCGATACGGGTGATGCGTTCCGGAGTGGAGGTCGGGGCGACCAAGGGAATCAGAGCCAAACCCCGGGCATCGCCCAGTTCCAGGAGCGGGTCGGCTTCTTCCACCGGCAGGTCCGGCACGATCAAACCGTCAACCCCGGCCCGTGAGGCCTCGGAGACGAAGGCTTCCAATCCGTAACTCAGGATCGGGTTGAAATAGCTCATCAGTACCAGGGGCACCGCGGTCTGTTCCCGGAGGCGCGCCACCAACGCCACAATTTGCCTCAGGTTGATACCCCCGGATAGGGCCGCCTGTGAAGCGCGCTGGATGGTCGGACCGTCAGCCAGCGGATCGGAGAACGGCACGCCCAGTTCGATCACGTCGGCGCCGGCCCGGGCCATCCCCAAAACCAACTCGGCGGTCGTTTCCAGATCCGGATATCCGGCGGTGACAAAGGGAATCAAAGCCTTTTCACCCCGGGCGTTCAGTTCCGCAAAAACCCGGGTAATGCGATTGTCACTCACTGTCCCACCTCCTGAATGACCGTCTCCAAGTCCTTATCGCCCCGGCCCGACAGATTAACCACCACGGTGGCGGTCGAGGGCAGCGTCCCGGCCAGGCGCACGGCTTCCGCCACCGCGTGCGCACTCTCCAGCGCCGGGATAATGCCCTCGGTCCGGCAGAGCAGTTGGAAGGCGTCCAAAGCCTCGTTATCCTTGGCCGTAGTGAACACCACCCGACCCGAATCCCGGAGGTAACTGAGTTCGGGACCAACCCCCGGATAATCAAGACCGGCCGAAATGGAGTGTACCGGCGCAATCTGACCGTGTTCGTCCTGAAGCAGATAGCTCAGTGAGCCATGCAGCACCCCCGGCCGGCCCCGGGAGAGGGTGGCGGCGTGCTTTCCGGTCTCCAGGCCGTGACCGCCGGCTTCCACGCCCACCATTCGAACCTCACGATCGGCCAGAAAGCCCGAGAAAATACCCATAGCGTTACTGCCCCCGCCGACACAGGCCACCACGTAATCCGGAAGATTGCCGTTGATTTCCAGAATCTGGCGCCGGGCTTCCCGCCCGATGACCGCCTGGAAATCGCGGACCAGCATCGGATAAGGATGTGGTCCAGCCACGGAACCGATCAGGTAATAGGTGTTTTCCACATTGGTCACCCAGTCGCGAATGGCCTCGTTCATGGCATCCTTGAGTGTTCTACTGCCGGCCTCCACCGCGATCACCTCGGCTCCCAAGAGATGCATCCGGGAAACGTTCGGCGCCTGGCGGCGAATATCCTCAGCACCCATGTAGACGGCACACGAAAAACCAAAGAGGGCGGCGGCGGTGGCGGTGGCCACGCCGTGCTGCCCGGCGCCCGTTTCCGCAATGATCCGGCGCTTGCCCATTCTCCGGGCCAGGAGCGCCTGTCCCACGGTGTTATTGATCTTGTGGGCGCCGCTGTGGTTCAGGTCCTCTCTTTTCAGGTAGATCTTGGCCCCGCCGGCATGCCGGGTCAGATTGGCCGCAAAATACAGGGGACTGGGCCGGCCGACGTAGTGCTGGAGGTAATACTCAACCTCCTCTTGAAAGCCCCGGTCTTTCCGGGCGTGAAGATAAGCCTCCCCAAGCTCGTCCAGGGCGGACATCAAGGTTTCGGGGACGTAGCGCCCCCCGAAAGCTCCGAAGTAACCTCGCTCGTCCGGTAACATCAAAGCGCCTCCTTTGCCAACTTGATGAAATCTCTGATCTTGACCGGATCTTTGCGGCCTGCCGTTTCCACGCCGCTGGAAACGTCGACCGCGTAGGGCCTGACGGTGGTGATTGCTTCCTGGACATTAGCGCTGTTGAGCCCGCCGGCCAGGACCAGCGGCCGGGAAAACGTTCTGGCCGTGAGGAGATTCCAGTCAAAAGTACGGCCCGTACCCCCCGCCTGTCCCGGAACCAGCGTATCCACCAGCAAGGCCCAAACGGGGTATTCGACCGCGCGGTCAAGTTCGCCGGGGGTGCTCCCCACCCGCAGCGCCTTAATGACCGGGACGGTGAAACGCCGGCAGTATGCCGGACTTTCCCGGCCGTGCAGCTGTACGGCACTCAGACCGCAGTAGTCGGCGATCCGTTGCACCTCGGCCGGGTCCTCGTCGACAAATACGCCAACGGTCTGTACGGGCGATGCTAGGGATTGAACAATACTGCGGGCCGTCTCCGGGGCGATCCGCCGCCGTCCCGGCGCAAACACGAAGCCGAGGAGATCGGCTCCCGCCTCAGCCGCAACGTGGGCAGAATCAGCGTCCTGAATCCCGCAGATTTTCACAAGAGTCATAAGTCCTCTCCTAACCTGTTTTCCGCCCATGCTAAGCCTGCCCCAGCAGTTCGCGGACCTGGGCGGCGATATCCGGGGCGCGCATCAGCGTTTCACCCACCAGGACGGCGTCGAAGCCATAGGACTCAAGCTCCAGCACGTCACCCCGGTTCCGGATGCCGCTCTCACTGACCTTTAGCGCCTCCGGGGGGAGCTGGGCGGCCAACTCCCTGCTGGTGGCCAGGTCGGTTTTAAAGATGCGTAGATTACGGTTGTTAATCCCGATCAGGGTCGCCCCGGAAGCGACGGTGCGCTCCAGTTCCGGAAGATCGTGGACCTCCACCAAACACTCCATCCCCAATGCGTCGGCTAGCTCCTGATACTCCCGGAGCCGGGAGTCGTCGAGTACGGCGGCGATCAACAGAATGGCGTCCGCCCCCAGGGCCCGTGATTCGTAGACCTGATAATCGGAAACGATAAAGTCCTTGCGCAGGAGCGGTAGGCCCACGGCCCGGCGGACCTGGTTCAGGTACTCGGGACGGCCCCCGAAATATTGATGATCAGTAAGCACCGAAATGGCGGCCGCGCCGGCTCTTTCGTAAACCCCCGCAATCAACACCGGATCAAAGTCGCTCCGGATCAATCCGGCGGAAGGCGACTGCCGTTTCAATTCCGCGATCAGGGAGACCCCGGGCTTTTCGACCAAGGCCCGTTTCAAGCTCCGTGTCTCCGGCCCCGCCTCCGCGGCTCGTTTCACGGCCTCCAGAGACCGGATCCGGCGATTAGTTTGGACTTCCTCCAGCTTGGAGGCGACTATCTTATTCAGCACGTTCACACCGCCGGGTAAAATCAATCAGCTCTTCCAGTTTACGCAGGGCGGCACCCGAATCCAGTACTTCGGCGGCCAGTTGTACCGCCTCGGTCATGCTCTCAGCCTGCCCCGCCGCCAGCAGAGCCAGACTAGCATTGAGCAATACGGCGTCGCGGCGCGGGCCGCGGTCACCGTTCAAGATCTTCAGGGTCAAGCCGGCATTTTCTTCTGGGGAGCCCCCGGCCAGAGCTTCCACCCCGGCCCGCTCAAACCCCAAGTCCGCCGGGTCCAGCATGCCGGCCTGAACGACGCCCGGACGCACCTCCCAAACTTGGGAGGGTCCGGCCAGGGAGACTTCGTCCAATCCCCCGGCGCCGTGGACGACGAAGGCCCGCTCCACGTCCATTTTGGCCAGCGCCCCGGCCATCAGCTCCGCGACTGTCGGGTCGTAGACGCCCAGCACCTGGGCCCGGGCCCCCGCCGGATTAGTCAACGGCCCCAGAATATTGAATACCGTCCGGATCCCGAGCTCGCGTCGCGGTCCGGCCGCGTGCCGCATGGCCGGGTGCAGGCGGGGAGCAAACAAAAAGGCGATGCCGACCGTGTCCAGGCAGGCACCCAGCTGCTGCGGATTAAGCTCCAGATTTACACCAAGGTGCTTCAGGACGTCGGCGCTCCCGCAGCGGCTTGATACGG
>JACUUW010000098.1 GCA_014859075.1 Desulforudis sp. | reverse complement strand
GCGGCCACATAGGGAGTCACGCTCACCCCGTCGGCCAGCTGCCGGATTCGGGTCGGCACCCCCATTTCGTGGATGATGTTGGTCACCGCCACGTCAAGATTCTTCTCTTTGGCTGCGGCCACATAGGGAGTCACGCTCACCCCGTCGGCCAGCTGCCGGATTCGGGTCGCCAACACCGAAAGATCAAACGGTTTCAGAATGTAGTAGTCCGCACCCAGCTCCACAGCCCTGTGAGTAATGTTTTGTTGGCCGAAAGCAGTGAGCATGATTATTTTCGGCCTGTGACCCGTCTGGTTTGCAGCAAGCTTTTCGAGCACCCCGATGCCGTCGAGATGCGGCATGATAATGTCCAGCACCACTACGTCGGGTCTCGTTTGCTCAATGTATTCCACGGCTTCCATCCCATTATGGGCGATCCCCGTCAGTTCAAAACCATCTTGCTGCTGCAAAAAGTCCTTAAGGGTTTCACAAAACTCCCGGTTGTCGTCAGCGATCAGGATACTGATTGTTTCTTTAGCCATCTGCACGCCCGCCCCCCAACTGTAATTGGTTCGAGTATTGTTGACCTTTGGAGTGGTTCGACAGACAGGTAAAAATATCCTTCCCGGACCGGAAAGTTTTTAACAAACATTGCGACCGGTCGGTGGCAAACTCCATAAGAATTCCGGCATTGCGAGTTCTTTTTTTGGGAAGATTTTTTGCGGCATGAAAAGCCTGCCCAATCAAGCCTTGGGCGTCTTGATTCCCACCTGCACCGCGGCGATGCCGCCGGTCAGATCAAAGCATTGCGTTTCGGTCAAACCCAGCCGTGAAAACAGATCCCGTATTTCGGACTGGTGGGGAAGCCTGTTCAGGGAACCGGAGAAGTAGTTGAAGGAGCGGCCCAACAGCGGCATCATCCGGTTGACGTACAGAGAATGGACTTGTTTGAGAACCGGCACACCCGGCCTGGCCAAGTCCAGGTTTACCACCTTGCCGCCCGGTTTCACCACCCGGATCATTTCCAAAACGGCCTTCTTGGTGTCCGGCATCGCATGCAGGGCGAAACCCATTACAGCACAGTTAAAAGTATCATTCGGAAAAGGCAACTCGGTCGCCCGACCCTCCTCGAACCGGACCACATCCCGGAAAGCCGTGCGCTTCCGGTTCTTTTCGGCTTGTTCCAGCATCTCGGTACAGAAATCAATACCCACCACCCGGCCCTTTGGGCCCACCGCCCGGGCCAGTTCAAAAGTAAGTAATCCGGTACCGCAGGCAACATCCAAAGCGGTGTCCCCCGGTTTCAAATCACACTTGGAAACGGCAAAACGACGCCAGTACCGGGTGCGGTTCAGGCTGAGCACGCTGTTCAGCAAATCATACCGGCGGGCCAGCGAGGCAAACAAGGAGCGGACAAACTCTTCTTCCTGCCTGTTATCGCCGAAACGCATGCGGCACGCCCCTTCCCATCGAAAACAGGGGTAGATTGCCTCAGTTTAACAACCGGCCCGCAAGCACGTCAACCGTGTTTTTCTCACAACCGGCTCTAACCGGCCTTGCGCCATTCAGTTATGCTATTTGCATTACCCGCGGGTTGGAGCAATCCGCACTCGCGCAGCATCCACTCCACCGGCACCCCGTAACCGCGGGTCGGGTTGTTGATAAAAACGTGGGTCACCGCCCCGACCAAGCGCCCGTTCTGAACAATGGGGCTGCCGCTCATACCCTGGATAATGCCCCCCGACTCCTCGATCAGGCGCTCGTCCGTAATCCTGATCACCAGGCCCTTGCCGTCACCGACGGCCTCCGGCCTGATTTCCTCGATCTCCAACCGGAAGCGTTCGACTTCGCATCCGTGGAGCACGGTCAGCATCTCCGCCGGGCCCGTCCGGATATGATGCAGCAGCGCGACCGGAACCGCCGCCCCGAAATGAGGGTTGACCAATTCCCCCTCCAGGGTGCCGAAGATTCCATAGACCGTATTCTGTTCGATGGATCCGGTCAGGAGGTGGTGATCGGAAAACACCCCCAGTTTTTCTCCCGGCCGGCCCCGCGTCCCCGGACGGATGCCCTGGATTTCGGCCTCGATAATACTACCGTCGGTCAATTCCATACCGTGTGAGTTCCGGCCGTCGGTGATAATGTGACCCAGAGCACCGTACGATCTGGTTTCGGGTTCACAGAAAGTCAGGGTACCCACGCCCGCCGTACTGTCGCGCACCAGCAATCCGACCCGGTAACGCCCTGTCTTCCGACAGTAATCCGGAGTCAAGCCGACGTTGAACTCACGCCCGTTACGTTTTACCCGCACATTCAACTGCTCACCGGCGCCGCCGCCCTCGTTTACAAGTTCGCGGACGTCAGACTCGCTCATTACTTGCCGGCCGTTGATGGCCAGAATGATGTCTCCCTCCCGGATACCGGCCTCACGCGCCGGGCTGAGTTCCCCGCCCTGCGAGCTGACGGGGGCTTCACCGACCACCAACACCCCTTCTCTGTGCAGGAGCACGCCGATCGACTGGCCGCCCGGCACAACATCAATTTCCGGAACAGCCGTCACCGTCATATGCCGGAGGGGAATCAGGCCGAACAGTCTCAGACTAACGTAATATTCCCCGGCCTGAGCCACAACCGGTGACTGGTCGGGGTGCAGTACTTTGGCTGATTCTGGATGATTGAGCCGCCACTGGAGTACCGAAGTCAGCTTAACGGGCAACTCAAATGAGGGGGCCAGCGGCTCCCCCACCAAGACGCTGCGGTGGGTGGGTAAACCGAAGAAACTGCGTGAAAAAGGAGTAAAACAACTAAAAATGAGCAAAATAGCAAAAAAAATAAAGCAAACCTGGCTAATCCTGATTCTATCGGACCGTAGCACTCCGATTTCCCCCTTTCTTGAACTCAGAGTGCCCCGGCCGGGATGATTTATGTCAGGAAAATGTGGTCACCGTGGACGAACCCTTGCAGGGTAGGCCATTGAAAAGTTTGGCTTATCCTCCTTACCAATTGCTGGCATAGTGGCTGCCTTTCATTATGGAAACGTAGGGGAAACTTAGGGGTCTGACCCCAAACTTTTTCTGCTATAGCTGGAAAATATTGAAGCTATTAAAAAGATATTAAAGCTTTGACCCCTCGAGGAGTTCGGTGAATTCCGGTTCGGACAGGATTGTGATCCCCAGTTTGGCGGCCTTTTCGTATTTGCCGCCCGGATTGCGGCCCACCACCACGTAGTCGGTCTGACGGCTGACGTTGGATACGACCCGGCCGCCGAGGTTTTCGATGAGTTCACCGGCCTCCTGGCGGGTAAACCGCTCCAGGGTACCGGTCAGCACAAAACTCTTACCGGTGAACGGTCCGGTTTTCGGCGCGGTACGTTTTTCTTCCAGAGTATTGACACCGGCGGTCGCCAACTTATCGACCACGCAGTGGTTCTGTTTCCGGGCGAAAAAAGCAACGACGCTCTCGGCGATTTTCGGTCCGATGTCCGGCACCGCCTCCAATTCTTCCCGGCCTGCGGCCATGATTCCGTCCAGTGAACCGAAGCGTTCGGCCAGAAGCTGCGCGGCCCGTTCACCCACATGCCGGATGCCGAGCGCCACGATCAGTCGCGCCAGGGAGTTTCCCTTGCTTTTTTCGATGGCGCTCAACAAGTTCTCCGCCGATTTGGGGCCGACCCGTTCCAGCCCGATCAAGTCCGCCGGCGTCAGAACGTACAGGTCGGCCGGATCAGCCACCAGGCGCCGGTCCAGAAGTTGCTGAATGACGGCCGGGCCGAGCCCGTTGATGTCCATGGCGCCACGGGACACGAAGTGCAACAGGCTCTCGCGCAGTCTGGCGGGACAAGCCAGGTTGGGACAATACACGCCGACCTCCCCGTCTGGGCGCAACACCCGGGTGCCGCAGTCCGGGCAGTCCCCGGGCATCTCAAAGGCTTTTTCACGCCCGCTCCGTTTCTCGGGCAGGGACCGGATCACCTCGGGAATGATGTCCCCGGCCTTGTGGATTATGACCCGATCCCCGATCCGGATGTCCTTTTCGCGGATCAGGTCCTCGTTATGCAGGGCGGCGCGGCTCACCGTGGTCCCGGCCAGCCGGACCGGGTTGAAGACGGCGGTGGGGGTCAAAACCCCGGTCCGGCCGACCCGGATAATGATGTCTTCCACCGCCGTTTCCGCCTGTTCGGCCGGAAATTTGAACGCCACGGCCCAGCGCGGGCTTTTCAACGTGGCGCCCAGCCGCTCCTGCTGGTCCAGCCGGTCCACCTTGAGTACCATGCCGTCAATGACGTAGGGCAATGAAAACCGGGGCTCGCGCCAATCGTTGACATAATCCAGGGTTTCGTGCAACTCCGAAAAGACCCGGATATGGGGATTGACTCGAAAGCCCGCTTCCCTAAGCCAGGCCAAGGCCTCGCTGTGCCGGGAGAAAGCCGGTTCATCGGTGAAGCCCACACTGTAGATCCAGAGGTTCAGGCGCCGGGCCGCCGTCACGGCGGGGTCGAGCTGGCGCAGTGAACCGGCGGCGGCATTGCGCGGATTGGCAAAAAGCGCCTGGCCGGCCTCCTCGCGCCGTTCGTTCAAGCGGGCGAAGTCCTGCTTGGGCATGTAAACCTCGCCCCGTACCTCCAATGTCCCCGGTGCCGGCCGGCGCAGGCGCAGGGGCACGGAGCGCAGGGTACGGAGTTTGGGGGTAATGTCTTCGCCGGTCTCACCGTCGCCGCGGGTGGCGCCCCGGATAAACCGGCCGTTCTCGTAAGTCAGGGAAACGGCCACACCGTCGAATTTCAACTCGACCACGTATTCGACCGTCTCTCCAGGCAGCGCCGCCCGTACCCGCCGGTCGAAATCACGCAGGTCGGATTCCTCAAAGGCGTTGGCCAGGCTGAGCATGGGGCTCCGGTGATTGACGGTGGGCAGACCCTCGCGCGGCCTTCCGCCGACGCGCTGGGTCGGGGAGTCGGGCGTGACCAGTTCGGGAAAGGCCGACTCCAGTTCGACCAGCGACCGGTAAAGTTGGTCGTACTCGGCGTCCTCGATGACGGGATCGTCAAGCACATAGTAGCAGTAGTCGTGATATTCGATCTGGCGGCGCAGTTCCCCCGCCCGCACCCGCGCCTCCTCCGGTTTCATCCGCCCAAAAACCTCCCTCGTAACAGTTTCTCGGTGCCAGGCACTAACTTATTAACTTATTTTATGGTGGTCTTTCTCCTGCCACTCCCCGCGTAGGCTCCCAAATAAGTTAATAAGTTAGTGCCTGGCACCAAAGTCACCCTTCGTGGTAATAAGTTAGTGCCTGGCACCAAAGTCACCGTACATCTGCATCCTTCGTGGTGCCGGTCCAAAACGGCATGGGCGGCTATCCCGGCCCCGCCCGGCGAGATGACCGGAGAGACCGTTCAGAAACGAGCATGGCGCGGAAGACGACGCCGACCGAAGCGACGCGTACTGGGTGGTACGCGAGCGCACGGGAGGCGGCGCCTGACAAAGCCAGGCGAAGTTTATCAACGGTCTCCTAAACCAACAGCTGGGCTACCCAGCGTATCACCAAAGCAGCCGGGATAAACAGCACCTGCGCCAGCAAGGTCCCCGTGAACCGGCTCAGCGCCAACCACAGCACCATTAACTTCACGTCCCGCTCACCGCGCTCGCCACGCAAGGCCTGGTCGGTGATCCGGGCGGCTGTAGGATCGACGATGGTCGCCACCAGCACGGTGGCGAACCCGTTAACGATGGCCGAGAGCAACACCGCCGTGGACCGGTACTGTGGGAATAAAGCTCCGGCGTAAAGCGCCGACAGCACCCCGGTTGTGTAGATACCGGTCACCACGACATTGGCGAGTAAAAAACCTTTCGGGATGGGCAGACGCTCAAGGGTCGCGTTCCTGACCGCCGCCGCCCGCGGCAGATGCACCCCCGTCAGACTGCGCCAGATTCTCCGGGGCGAAAACACGACCATCGCCGCCATGCGCGGGACCGAGCCCACCTCGTCGAACACCAGGATGGCCCTCGAAAACACCTGTACGAACACCGGGATCAGAACCGCCCCGATGATCGTCCCCAGAGTGGCGGCCAGGATGACCAGCCGGATATCGTCCGACAGAATCTGCAGTTGGGCCTGGTAGAAGGCCGTCTGCACCAGGTCGTCGATCCGCTCCGGGTGGGCCGCCTGACCAAGACCGCGGTTAATGGCCCGCTCCACGATCGTCGACAGCAGTGGCGCCTGAATCATATGCGCCGTGCTCGAGACCAGGAAGATAACGTTAAAAAGTGATATGGCCGTCGCCAGGCGCTGGGTCTGAATCCCGGACAAACGCACACCGTAGATCAAAGTGTTGATCAGGTGGATCAGGGCCGTAAGGACCGCCACGACGAGTAAGCGCGTTGCCATCTTAGCTTAGTTTTCCCCATTCGCCGCCGCCGGAAACGGCAAGCGGCAGGTAATGGAAACCATGCCACAGTACAATTTCAATCAATGCTGGGAATTTCCTTCACAAGCAGGCTTTCCCCGAAAGGGACTAACCGAATCAACCGCGCTTACTCGGCCACGTACTCCAGGGGGGCGTAACGGACCAGCAGGGTTTTTATGCCCTGCTCCGGGAAGGCGACCTTGATTTCCGCCTCCTGCCCGCTGCCTTTGGTCTGCACCACCACGCCCTCGCCCCACTTCTGGTGCCGGACGCGGTCGCCCGGCCGAAAGGTCCGCGCGACGTCCGTGGCGTCGTCCGCGCCCGGAGACGCGGCCGCACCCGTCCCCGGCGCATCGTCCGCGAACAACGCGGTTGGGATCTCGGTCAGAAACCGGGACGGCACGCCGTAGTATACGTTACCGTACAGCAGGCGCCGCTCGGCGCAGGTAAGAAACAACTCATCCTTGGCGCGGGTGATGCCGACGTAGCACAGGCGGCGCTCTTCTTCCATCTGGGCCGGCTCCGAAAACGCCCGGGCATGCGGAAAGATCCCTTCTTCCATACCGGTGAGAAAAACCACCGGAAACTCCAGACCCTTGGCGGTATGCAGCGTCATCAAGGCCACCCGGCTGGCTTCCGCATCGAAGCGATCCAGGTCGGTGTACAATGCCAACTCACTCAGGAACTCCTCCAGGGTGCCCCCCTGCTCCTGGTCAAAACTCCGGGTCACCGACAGGAATTCGTTCAGA
>JACUUW010000097.1 GCA_014859075.1 Desulforudis sp. | reverse complement strand
GAGGAGATCTTTCATTCCCAGGTCCGTAACAACGGAGACGGTCCCCGGATCTAAAACGAACGTCAGCCTACCAAGAAAACTATGAGCAGCCAAAGGACTGCTCTTCATGTTGGCAGGACGGCATCCACAATAACGATCACTACTATGACTTGGGTCTCTGCGACGTCTGCGGCAAGTGCGCCACCGGCCCCTGTGCGCCGGCCGTCCCGTCGGGGGCATGAATCAGAGCCGACACACTTTTACGGTACCAAAGGCGTGCTGGTTGCCGGCTTAGACGTGACCTCGTTTTCCAGTATCCTCAGGAATTTGCTGGTGAGTTCCGGGTCAAACTGGAGTCCGGCGTACTGTCGGAGTTCGGCTATCGCCTGCTCGCGTGTCCAGGCCTTTCGGTAGGGCCGGTCGCTGGTCATGGCGTCGTATGCGTCGGCGATGGCCAGGATACGGCATTCCAGTGGGATTTCTTCACCCCTGAGGCCCAGTGGATAGCCCCGGCCGTTCCACCACTCGTGGTGTTTCAGGATCCAGTCGGCGATGGGAATCAGGTCGGGGGCCGACAGCGCGATGCGATGACCGATCTCACAATGCCGCTGCATCTCCACCCTTTCCTCAGGGGTGAGCGGCCCCGATTTGAAGAGAATGCGGTCGGGGATCCCCACTTTGCCAATGTCATGAAACTGAGCCAGGAGGCGCAGATCGATGATCCGGCGTTCGGGCAGGTCCAGGACCGCCGCCATGGCCACCACCAGTTTCTGCAACCGCTCCGCGTGGCCTTCGGTGATAAAGTCCCTGGCCTCAAGCGCCTTCATCAGCGTGTGCACAATGGCGCTGCGGGCGCTCCGGCTGCGGTGCAGCTTCTCCCGATACATGTTGTTGTCCGCTTCTTTGAACAGTTCGACGAGGTTCGCCCGCTCGTCACCGCTTACCGCAAAGCCCACGGAAATGCTCAGCGGAAGTCCGGGGTTTCTTGAGTTGTAAAACTCGATTGCATCTCTCATCCGCTGAACGGCGCCTTCCACAGACTGCCGGTCGCTTGCGGGGAGCAATACCGCAAACTCGTCGCCCCCTACCCGGGCAACCACATCGCCGACGCGAAACGATTCCCGGACCACGTCCGCGGCCTTTCTCAGCAAGGTATCCCCTTCATCGTGTCCCAAGGTATCGTTGATCATCTTGAGCCCGTCCACGTCACACAGAATCACACCCACCGGGGTGTGGCGGCCGCCCGCGAGACGCTGCATCTCCTGCTCGAAGTAGGCGCGGTTGAACAGCCCGGTGAGTGGGTCGTGCAGGCTCAAGTATTTCAACCGGTCCTGAACCCGCTTCCGTTCAGTGATGTCACTGTAGATGCCGTAGATGCCGACCAGTTGGTTACCCAATACAATGGGATAGCCGAGTATCGACACGTCGACCAGAGTGCCGTCCTTGCGCCGGCGCACCGATTCCTTCTGCACCACCCGGCCGTCCAGCACGCTACGGGACAAGAGGAACGCCTCCTCCGCCATCTCTTCCGGGGCGAGAATTTCGTTGATCGGGCGGCCGACGACTTCTTCCGGCCCGTACTGGAACAATTCCTGAAAACCTTTGTTGGCCCGCATAATCCGGTCCTCTTTGTCCAGCATGACAATTCCCTCGGGTGAATTCTCGAAGAGCTGCTGGAAATAAGCCTTTTGCAGGTTTAGCTCCTCCCTTGCCCGGCGCTGTTCCGTGATGTCACGAATGGACTCAATCGCCCCGGCCAGGTTGCCGTGGCGGTCATACAGCGGCGAAGCCTTGACCCAGAGAAAAGCGCCGCGCCCTTCCCGGAGAGACGGAACGAAAACCTCCGCGTACACAGTTTGGCCCTTTCGGTGGACGTATTCGTAGCGCTTCTCAGTTTCAGGGTCATCGGCACCGACCAAGTCGATCAGGGTGGGTCCTGGCTTGCCGTAGAAGGGAACAGCGTAGGCGTAGTCGCCCTTCCCGAAGATGTCCTCTTTCGACACGCCCGACATTACTTCTATCGCCCGGTTCCAGGCAATTACCTTTCTTTCCCGGTCAATGACGAAGGTGGCGTCGGGCAGGAAATCAATGATGTCCAACAGCCTCCGGTTGGCAGACTCCAGGGCCTCCCTGCTGGTTTCCAACTTCTGGACCTGATCCTTCAGTTCTTCCTCGGCCGAGATCAGTTCCTCATTGACGGCCGTCATCTCTTCATTCGTAGCTTCCAGCTCCTCGTTGGCCCGTTGCAATGCCAGCCGGTTCTGCTTGCTTTCGGTGATGTCGCGGACGGTGGCCAGGATCACGGCTTTTCCGTCGAGGCTCAGTTTACGCAGGAATACTTCGGCGTCAAAGATTGAACCGTCGTTCGGCCGGCGCGCCCGCCATTCGAAAAGCTGGTCTTCCCCCGCGGCGGCCTTGTCCCAAATCTCCGGCAGGCTTTCCACGGGATTGTCGGAGCCGGAATAGTCTTCTGCAAAGGAAAGGTTGAGCGCCTGTTCCCGTTCGACTCCATACATCTCCAGCATCTTTTCGTTGACGTCGATGATCGCTCCGTCCAATTCGAAGAGGAAGATGGCATCATAGACGCTGTTGAAAACCACGCGCAGCGCATCCTTCGAAGCCCGGAGCGCCTCTTCCATCCGCTTGCGCTCGGTGATGTCCCGGAAACTTTCGATCACACCCACGATCCGGCCGGAAGCGTCCTTCAGCGGGGTGGCGATTGCGTCCACGTCTATTCTTCGCCCGTCCGGCCGCACCTTCTCGACCTCGAGTTCCAGGCGCTGTTCGCCCGCCAGAATGCGCTGCAGAACGCAGTTTTCGCTGCCGCAATAAGGGTGGTGAAAAGTCTGGAAACACTTTCGGCCCACGGCCCGGTGCCCAGGCACGCCGGACAGCAGTTCCATCTCCCGGTTCTGCTGCACAATTCGGTAGTCAGTGCCGATAATGCGCATGCCGTCACCCGAACCCTGGAAGATGGCACTCAGGTGCGCGCGCTCCCGCTGCAGCTGCTCGTCCAGTATTCTCTGTTCCAGGTTCCGCTGGCCGAGGTCCGAAAGCAGGCTGACCACGTTGGCAAGCAGACGGGCCATTTTCAGAAACCGTTCTACCGGCATCACCCTGAGACCGCGGAGCGCAACCAGGTAGGGTTCCTGCTCCAAGCCAAGCTCCCGCGCCTGTGCCCGGAAGCGGCCTTCATCCAGTGGCAAAAAAAACGCCTGGCTCACAACCAGTGTCGCCAGGTACCGGCCGGCAAGGCGGAGGGGAATGGCGACACTGGCCAAACCATTATCGCAAACCTGGACGATCTCGTCCCGTTTTTCGACCGCCGCGTCCAGGAGGCGGCGGTGGCTTTCCCGGCAACGGCTCCTGCCGAGGGGGGAACGGCGGTGGAACCGCTCGCAGACATCATTCGCGCTCGAGTGGTTTAGCACCTGGCCGTCAGGGTCCAGGATAGAGGTCGCCAGTCCGGTTACCTCCGTGAAATCGTCTTGCAATCGCTGCAGGGCATCTAAGTCAACAAGTTCGCTGAAAGTGCCGTTTTCCGGAGGACAAAACATGAACCAAGCCTCATTTCCCCATCGACTTTTTCGAATTAGTGCAGAATTTATCTTTTTCTATATTCTTCAGCAATACTCCCTTTCCTCCAACAGTTACCATCAAACCTCCTTTTTTTGGCCTTAACTATCTGGCACGCCCCCATCGATTATATCCCGACGAAAAAGTGGTCCGGTTCTTCGGTTTCTTTCCGCACATTTTCTTCAAGCAGCCTGATCAACTCGGATCCTGGAATCGGTTGGCCAATGCTTCGACTGCCTGCTCCAGGCCCAGATCATAGAGAGTCGGCGGGCTGGGTAACGGGCGGTGACGTCCTGAAAACCTGGGTGATGAAACACAGTGGCGCTTCCTGGGAATCATGAATGAGCGCGGGTTCCGTGTCTAAAGACCATATTATTACAATTTCATAAGTGCCGATTTATGTCAAGATTGCTTCTAAAAAGTCGCGTACCGCCTCTTTCCCAGAGACGGTTTCTTAATAATGGCTCCGCGAGTAGGATTCGAACCTACAACCTACCGGTTAACAGCCGGTTGCTCTACCGTTGAGCTATCGCGGAACGGAATGTCGGAATATGGTGTTTCACAGTCAGCATTCTAGCAAACGCCGGCCGATGGGTGTCAATAGACGGCGGTGCGGGAAAAGACGAACACCAGCACTGTAAGAATGACCAGGACCAGCACTGGAAACACCCAATTGAAGCCAGATTTTCTTGACGTCACGCCGGTTACCTCCTCACTGGTTTCACGAATCCGGCACTCCGGGCCTCGACGCACCTCAGACCCCGGCCTTCGCAATGTAGCACTTCAGTAAGTCGTACAACACTTCTTCGTCCAGCCGTCCCTGGAGGGATGGGGTTTCCAGGCAGCGGCGCGGAAACTCGAGGCGCCGGTAGTCAAAACCCATCTCGCGCTTGATGCGGTTCTTCAGATTGAAGATCCTTTCCCCCAGTCCAGACAGCAATTCCTCTTCGCTGCTGATCCCCAGACAGCCCAACGCCTTTTGGACCATTTCCACCGTCCACACCCCGCGCCCGAAAAGGCAGATGCACAGGCTGTTCAATACCTGGCGCCACTTCTCTTCGGCGATCAGGCCGTCCACCAGGGCGTCGCGGTCCAAGTCCGGACCAGTTTTCTGGTCCAGGCTATACCCGGCATTGCACAGGTGTGAGTGCCGGGCCCCGACGGCCTGGCCGAGCAGAAACCCATAGCCGGTGTGATAACCGGCCATCTCGTATCCCCCGAGGATCAGGGCGAAATCCCGGCCGCCGTAGGTGGCCGCGGCTGCGGCCAACCCTCCGGCCATGGTCCGATAGAAGTCGCTCGGCTGACTAACGATCCGGTCCAGCACATGCAGGTGACCCTCCGGCTCCCCGAAAGAGAGCCGCACTCCCAACTGATCCCCGGTGATCAGGCCCTTCTCCTGCGCCTCGGTGGCCCAGGCCAGCAACACACCGCTCGTGATGGCGTCCAGCCCCAACAGTTCGGTCTTTTCAATCAGCGCGTAGACGCTGTCGGTATCAGTCATGCCCAGCAGCGAACCCAGGGCGTAAACCAGTTCGTGGTCGTAGGCCAGCGTGGTGCTCTCGTATTCGTAACCAGTACCAAACTGTCGCCGGTAGAGGCCGATGTGGATGCAGCCCACCGGACAGCCCGGACAAGCCAGTTTTCGGATCAGCGTATTCTCGGCAAAAGCCTCGCCGCTGATCCGCGCGGCGCGCTCAAAGCGGTTCTGCCGCAGGTTGCGGGTCGGTAAGGCCCCCAAACCGTTTAACACCAGGACGTTCCCGGCGGTGCCCAAATCGTGGTATTTTTCCATCAGGTCGGTGTCGACCGCCCGGGCGTAGACTTCGTCGTAAACCTCCCGATAGGCTTTCCGGTCCGGGATGGGATAACTCCTGTTCCCGTGAACGACCAGCGCTTTCAGGTTCTTGCTCCCGAAAACCGATCCCAGCCCGAGCCGTCCGAAATGCCGGAAAGTGTCCACGTTCACCCCGGCGAAAGCCACGCCCCTTTCCCCGGCGGGGCCGATGCGCAGCGTACTCCGGTGTCCTCGCCCGGTCTCCCATTCCCGGAGGATCCGCCCGGTTTCCTCCGTCGTCAGCCCCCAGATTCCCCGGGCGTCCCGGAAGGCCACCCCGTCACTGGTCACCACCAGGTACACCGGGTGCGGTGCACGCCCGGTCATGATGAGGGCGTCATAGCCCGCGAACCGAAGCGCCGGGGCCAGACGCATCCCCGCGTAGCTCTCCCCCCACTCCCCGGTCAGCGGGGAATGAAATACCGCCGCCGTCTTGGTCACCAGTGGAAACACGGTGGACAGCGGTCCGATGGCCAGCACCACCGGCTGGGCAGGATCAAGGGGAACCAGTCCCGGCCGCCACCGGTCCGCGAACAACTTCGTCGCCAGCCCGATACCCCCCAGGTAATCGGACAGGTCGGTGCGTTGTTCGCTTTTCCAAGTCAGTCCGTCGAGGTCGACATTCAGGACGGTCATCGCCGCCGGCAATTCAGGCACCCCCTTCGCCGACCGCCGCCATCGCCAACACGCCGTGGGGACAGTACCGGACGCAGGTCCCGCACTGCACGCAGACGATCGGCCGGCCGTCTTCGGGGTCCATCCGGATCACCCGGGCGATACAAGCCTCAACACAGGCCGCGCAACCGTCACACCGCGACCGGATAAAAACAACACCGCCGCCTTTGCGCGATAACAACGCTTCCCGGGGGCAGGCCCGGGCACAGGCCGGTTCGGCGCACCCCAGGCAAACGTCGGCGGCCAGCTTGCTCTGCAGGCCGCCCCGGGTCCGGATCTGAATGGCGCTCCGGACCAGGGAAAACTGGCCGTAAACAGCGCGGGTGCAGGCCAGCATGCAGGAATAGCAAGCAATGCAACGGTTGATGTGTCTTACGGTCAGAACGCGGGCCATACTAACATGCCTCCTTCAGGGTGGTCATATGATTCGCCGTTTAACCGGCGGATCCCTCCTCAACCCGCCTTTCTTCGACCGAAAACCGTTCTTGCCCATCCCCCGCCTGGATGGCGAAAAGCGCCGTCGCACGTCCGAAAACCATGTTATACTGATCTTGTTTAAGAACAAGACCTGTTCAAGCGGGGGGAGTATATTGCCGGTCAAACTTCTGATGGGTAACCAGGCCATCGCCTACGGGGCGTTGGCCGGCGGCGTGCAGGTGGCCGCCGGCTACCCGGGGACGCCTTCCTCGGAAATCATGGCCACGCTCGTCCGGCTGTCAAAACAGCACGGCTTCCACACCGAGTGGTCAGTCAACGAAAAAGTGGCCCTTGAGGTCGCGGCCGGGGCCGCCTTTGCCGGGGCCCGGGCCTTTTGCACCATGAAACACGTCGGTCTCAACGTGGCCGCCGACCCACTAATGACCCTGGCCTACCTGGGCGTTCCAGGCAGCCTGGTGATCCTGGTCGCAGACGACCCCGGCCCGCACAGCTCCCAGAACGAGCAGGACACACGCTTGTTCGCCCGCTTCGCCAAGCTGCCGGTGCTCGATCCCGGGACCCCCCAGGAGGCGCTGGAGGTGACCCGCCGGGCTTTCGACCTTTCCGAAGACCTTAAGCTGCCGGTTATCGTCCGGCC
>JACUUW010000096.1 GCA_014859075.1 Desulforudis sp. | reverse complement strand
AGGTGTGCCAGATGCGGCACTGGTCCAAATCCGCCACCACGATATCCCGATAGCCCCCGCTCCACGAGACGTACTCGACGACCAGGTGCGAGCGGTTTATGGCAACGCCCGCGATCAAGGACCGCATCTCCTGAAGACGGTCGCTGTTTCTGGACGATACCTCAAGCTGCATCGCCACACCTCCTGAAAGAAAAAGGGACAGGCCCCCGTTTGGGAACCCGCCCCTTTTTAAGGTTTTTAGACTAAGCCGCCCGCTCGACATAGAGAACGGTCCTGCCGTTTTCCTCCACCATCCGCGCGGGAATCTCGACCTCCCGGCCGTTCTCGAAGCCGGCCACGGTTTCCAGGCCGCCGTCCACGCCGGCGACCACAACCTGGCGGCCGTCCGCCGTCCGGGCGTAGACCCAAACGACTTCTTTCAGAGTGCCGCCGAAGTCCTTCTTGCCCTTCTTGGGAACCGACTCGACGGTCACCCTCACCGTCGGCTCCTGAGCGGCGGCCTTGGAGTCCGAGACGATCTCGAACCCCTCGACCTTGACGCGGACGCCGGATTTGGTCTCGGCACGGAGGCCCTTCACCCGGAGGATCTGGCCCTCCTGAACGCTGTCCACCGCGCCGACCAGGGTCAGCTCCGCGTCCGTCAGCACGTCGAAGGCCTGGACCTCACAGCTCCGGGATTTCCTCACCGGGGCTCCCGCGACGATGACCTGCCCCTCGTAAGGGACGGCCTTGCCGGACCCCCTCTTGGGAGGTTCGGAGGCCTCGGCCCGCGCCGGGTCTTCCTCGGGGGCCTGCCCCTCTGAGGCCGGCTGTCCCGTTTCGGGCTCGGGAGCCGGGGCGGTTTTTGGCGCTTCGGCGGGCGGGTGCAGCTCGGCGGAATCCGCCTGCTGCATTTCGTCCTCCGTGTAGATGCCGCTCAGTTCCGCCGGAAAGGCCTTGCGGAGGGCGAGAGCTTCCGCGCATTTGCTCAACTGGCCGCGCGGCATTTTCACCCACATGCGCACGGGGTTTCCCTTGTTGTCGGTCTGGACGTACTCATTCCAGTACGCCACGGCCGACACCTCGAACCAGCGGTCGCCCACCTTCTTCATCACGTAGGCGGTGGCGGAAAAGAGCTTTCCGTTTCTTTCGGTGATCTCCGGGGCCTTCCCGGGGGCATACATCCCGGTCCGGTCCGCGGCGGCCCGGAAACCGTCGATCCCGGTCTGGATCGACCAGGACGGCTCCCACTTCTTGGCCTCTTTGTTCCACCGGCTTCGCTTGAGCAGGTGGATCTGGTTGGTCAACGGGTCCAAACCCGCCTTTTTCGCCTGGTAGACAAACAGGCGAAGCTGTTCCTCCGGAGCGGAGGGATTCAGCTTTTTAAGCAGATCCACCTGCTCCGGGGACAACCCAAACCATTTGTCGGACATGCTGCCTTCCTCCTTTGGACTCCCGGCGTCCACCGGGCTTTGAGAAACACAAGGGAGCGGTTTCCCGCTCCCCGAGTCTCTCTTTTGGTTATGCGATAGCCCCCTGGGCTACCTAGAACGGAAAGTCATCGTCGTCGGCCGGTGGCGCTTCACCGGGTCCTTCGCCCGGGAACGGCGGCTCATCCGGGAACGGCGGCTCCTCGATGCCACCGCCGTTCCTCTTGCCGTCGGGCATGAAGACAACGCGCTGGGCAATGACCTCGGCGGCCTTGCGCCGGATGCCCTGGCTGTCCTCATAGGACCGGATTTCCAGGCGGCCCTCAACCGTCACCAAACGGCCCTTCGCCATGTGCTTGGCAACGCTTTCGGCCTGCTTGCGCCAGACCACGATGTCGATGAAGTCGGTCTGCTTCTGGCCCTCACTGTTCGTGTAACCGCGGTCCACCGCGAGGGTGAACTTGGTGACCGGAGTGCCGTTCGGGGTGTGATTGAGTTCGGGGTCGCGCACCAAACGGCCGATCAGGATCGTCTTGTTGAACATCGGACAACCCCCTTGAAAATGAGAATGGGCTTTGGTAAACTGTAGACAACCAGAAGCTCCCAAGGCGGGAGCGGGTGGTTTTTTGAACGGGACTTTTGGTGCTTGCGTTAGGCGTTACCTAACGCTTTTTCTTTCTCTTGCGGCAACCCGACACGAGCCCAAGAACCGCCGACAACAGCCTGACGGCCGCTGTCAACAGGTTGATGATCTCGATAAGGATCACCCCCCTTCGCAGCCGCCACGCTCCCGCGGGTGCGGCCCGAAAGGGTTTCGTCCGGGATGAACCACCAAACCCATTGAGAAAGGTCTCACCCCCCTTTTGATCTTGAAGGGGCCTTGCGGCTCCTTTGTTTTAGACCGCTTTCGCGGCTGTTTTCGCGGAAGCGGTTTTCTCCACCCACGTTACGCAGGCATCGAGCAAAGCCATCATTTCCCGAACTCGAGTCAGGCGGCGGCCGGCGTTTTTCGGATCGGCCAGGGCCGCGGGAACCGAATTCCTGATACGACCGCACGCAAAGTCCAATCGCATCAAAACATCGAAAGCCCCCGGGATTTTCCTGACACCCTCCCGGCCTGCGGTGACAGCGCAAGCGCCGAGCCCGGCCACTATCTTCTGTCCTTCGGTTAACCTCACTTCCAGCGGGTTCCCGGTTTTGGCTTCGCCGGCCTTGCGGAACCGATGCCGGTTGGCAGCCGCAAGCTGTTTCACCAAGCTGTCATTGAGTTTGCGGGAAGCACGAAGCCATTCCCGCAAGCGCTCGATTTCAGCCTGACTCACCGCCTGCTGGAGTTCCGCATCCCGCAAATGGTTCTCCAGTTCCCGGTTGCGGGTGTGCAGGCGCTCGATTACGCTCTCCCGGGTCCGGACGGTCCGGCCGGGTTTGTGAGCGGTTTTAACCCACGCTTCCAGCTCCCGCGTGGACCAGCCGTTTTCCGCAGCCGCGCGCAAAAGGCCGTTTGCGGACGAATGGCCGGCCACAATCCGGTGGTGATAGAAAGACACCGGAAACCGGTCTTCGGGATTCGGAAACGTCCTGTAGGTTTTGGCCAATTGCTTGACCTGGGAAATGCTGATGCCGATGGCTTCCGCAATCTTTTTCACCGTGACGCCGTTTTCGTGGGCCCGGGCGCACACCTCGGCGCGCGCCCACTGACGCCCGCTGTCATCAGGGACGGAAGACGCCGCCTTCCAAGCCGCGCGGACGCCGGCCGGCGAACCCGCGGCTCCCAAAATCCTGAACGGATCCTGTGCTGTATGGGCGGCCTCTTTTTGGATAGCCCCCGAGTCCAGCCGACCACCATTGTCCACCCGAATCCTGCGCGCGGTTGCGGCCGCCTTTTGGACCAGATCCCGGTCCTTTTTGGAAAGTCCATGAACCAGGGCGTTATAAAACCTGGTTTGAACGCCCCCGACGGTCCTGCCGCGCAACTTTTTGACGGCGGCTTGAAAGCCGCTGGTTGCGGTCCTTCCGTTTGCGAGGGCGGACATGACCGCCTTCTTGATAACGCGGTCTTCTTGCGGGGAATACGGCTTGGCCATTGTGCCCCTCCTATTTTGGACTTGCGCCAAACCCGGGGCCGCCGGAGCGGCCGCACGAATAAAGCGCAGCCGCCCTTGACCCAGGGCGGAGGGTTGTTTTGGAGAAAACCAGAGCTACCGCGAATACACCACGCAGAGCGGTTCATGCTTTTGGAACCGGCGCACATCGGCGGCGATTCCCCGCTTTTGAAGCTCCCGGGCGCGCTTGACGGCCCAGGAGTCCCCGTCCGACACGGTGTCGCGGACAGGAGCCTTGGCGTTCGCCTGGCAGGCCCGGGTTGTTTCCCGGACGGCCAGAAGCTGCCGGATCTGCATTTTTCGATCCCTCCTTTGACCCGGGGCCTGGACGGCCACCGGAAAATAGTGACCGCCCCGACTCGGGACGGAGGGTATTGGACATTTTTTTGGAAAAACGCAAAAAAGCCCACATCCACGGCTTTTGCCGCAATGAGAGCTTTTGGACATAGATGGTTATTATTTTTGGATCAAATGGCCAGGGTCAGACCTGGTTTTGGGGCGGTCGCTTAAAGCGTCCGCGATAAGACTTGCGCCCGGCTCATAAAGTGCCGGTAAAGTGACTAAAAAACCCTTGTTAACGTATTTGCTGCATAGGAATGCCTATCGGTAGATTAACATGCCCCAACCTCCCCTGTCAAGCGATATTTCTCATCTTTGCTACTTAATGGGGGTAGTAATTCCCGCGACAGTTGTCAAAGCTGGGGGCCCGCTTCCCGAAGGCCATGTCGATAAATCCGCAGCGCCCGCTCGAATATGGTGAAATTATCCTGATCGAGCATGCCGCATACCGCAGACAGATCCACCGCGCCGGAAGCCGAATACAGGTTCACGGCCACCCGCAGCAAGAGTTGTTCTCCGTGCGACAGGACGCTGGCCGCATTCCACAAATCGTCCCAGGTCTTTTCCTCGTCGCGCCGCCAGGTCAGGTAGATGATTCGTGCCCCTTCCATCCCCGGGGCCGCCAGGATGTAGCTCAGAGCCTGGTAGCCGCGATCCTTACCGCCTTTCAGTTGGTTGACCAAATACACATATTGAGTTTTGTGTTTATTAGCCAGGAATGGTCCAATCATTCTTTATCCCCCTTCACGCACTCAAGCCCCGACGTCCATACGGCCAGGAACGACAAATTCCAATACCCGCAACGCTCCCGCCTTGCTCAACGGCTCATTTCCGTTACCGCACTTCGGAGACAGGATGCAACGGGGACAACCGTCTTTGCATTTGCACTCTCTGACCAGATCCAGGGCCTTTTCCGTCCATTCCTGAAACCGGCGAAACAACAGTTCTGCGATCCCCGCGCCTCCGGGAAAGCCATCATAAACATAAACGGCGGGCATCCCATCGTGATCTCTCGCCATCGAAACGCCGCCGACGTCCCACCGGTCGCACATGGCCACCAGGGGGGCAACCGCGATCAGGGCGTGTTCCGCCGCGTGCAGGCCGCCTTCCAGGTCCCCGACCAGGGGGATTTTCTGCAGTTGAAACCAAACGGCCACGGTGTTGAGACTGGCCGAAGGCATATTGTCGAGTTCGCGCCGGCCGACAACTTCGTCGTATTTCTTGACGAGATAGCCCCTGGTCTTTTGGGAAACAGCGGCTTTGCCGACATTCAGGATGATGCCGGGAAGCTTTTTGGTTTTTAGGACGTGTTTGGGATGGATAGCCGTATGCACCTGGGCCTGGGTGTGCAGTTCTCCGGAAGCACGCTCAACAGTGACGGTCCCCCGATCGGGGTGGAATTCTTTCACTTCGTAAGGATCTCCCCGGTGGAGAAAGACCGCTCCGGGGTGAGCCTCGCGGCAGGCCTTGGAAAAACTCAGGGTCTCCAGCGGTTTGCCGCCGTAAAGCAGTCGCATTTCGGCGCCCTCGAAAGCTGAAAGGCTGACCCTGAACGAGACGTTTTTCCCCACACAGACGTAACGCTTGGCAATGTGGGTTTCCTGGCCGGGCCGCCAGCCGTGGGTATCCAGGATGACGCCCTTCTCTTTGATCAGGGCACGGACCGTGTTGACGTAGTGGGGTCCGAAATGTCTTTCATCCTGAGCGGTCAGGGGTAGTTCTTCGGCGGCGCATTTCAGATGGGCCTTCAGGATTTCCGGGTTGTCCAGAGCGATGACCGCCTGTTCCGAAGGCGCCCGGAAGATGAGTTCCGGGTTTTTCAGAAGGTAGCCGTCCAGAGGGTTGGAGAAGAAAACCTGAACCGCCAGGGCATCCTGTCCGGCTCTCCCGGCCCTTCCCACCCGCTGTCTGAACGAGGCCACGGTTCCGGGCCAGCCGGAGACGATGGCGGCGTCGAGGCCCCCGATGTCCACACCCAACTCAAGAGCGTTAGTGGAGGCGACACCCCGGATCTCCCCGTCCTTCAGTTGTCTTTCCAGTTCCCTCCGCTCGTCGGGCAAGTAACCGGCGCGGTAGGAGGCGATGCCCCTCACCTTCTGACCGGCCCATTTGGCGGTCAGTTCGGCCAGTTTCCTGGACGGCGCGAAACAAATGGTCTGAAGGCCGGATCTGACGCAGGCGGCGAAGAGATCGGCGGCCTGGAGTTGCTCGGGTTTATCAACAGCAGCGGCGTCCCACAGAATGTAGGTTTTCGTGCTCCGAGCGGACCCGTCCGTGTCCACCACGGAGAAGTTCCTGCCAGTAAGGTTTCTCCCGTGCTCCGCCGGGTCGGCCATAGTAGCCGAGGCCAGGACGATCCGGGGGTGAGAGCCGTAGTAATTCAGAATGCGCAGGAGGCGCCGGAGTACGTAGGCAATGTGCGCGCCGAATACCCCCCTGTACCAGTGAGCCTCGTCGACTACTATGAACCTCAGGTTCTGAAAGAATCGCCGCCAGAGCTTATGCCAGGACAGGTAGTGGTGCAGGGCATGCGGGTTGGTCAAGATCAAGCGGGAGTCCCGGCGAATTTGGCTTCTTCGGGATCTGGGCGTATCCCCGTCGTAGACCGCCGGCTTAAACACAATTGCGGTTTCCCGCTCGAGGTTTTCAAGAAAAGTAAGTTGGTCATAAGCCAGAGCCTTCATCGGATACAGGTATAAAGCCGTCGCAGCCGGGTCCTGACAAAGCCTTTCCAAGACGGGCAAGGTGAAGGCCAGCGATTTCCCGCTGGCGGTAGCCGTGACCAGAACGACGTTTTGCCCCTGCCTGGTTTTCTCCAGCACTTGTGTCTGGTGGACATAGGGGCGCATGCCACTCTGATCCAGAAACAATCTGACCGGTTCTGGAAGCGGCGGGTTGGGGTTTTTGTAAACCGGCTTTCGGGCCGGGGTTTTCAACACGGCGGCAACGGCTTTAGAGTATTCGGGATGCGTGCGCAAGGCGCTGACGATTGTCCGGACGGGCAAGCCCCATTCCCCCTTTCAGAAAAAGAAAAACCGGGTATGCGCATACCCGGTGGATCAGGTACTTTGGACAACATCCCGGAGTTTACGACCCGCTCCGGGCAATCCTTGGGGTTGGCAGCCGGACAAGGAAGCTCTCCCGGTCCGGTGTCCCATCGGGCAGGTAGAAGCATTCTTCCAGGGGCCGGTTGATGAGGTCGTGGTCCGTGGTCAAGCGCACCTTGTGTTCCGGGAAGGGAATCAGGGTTTCGCAGACGATCACCGTCGGCCGGCCCAGGAACGGAAGCAGGAGCTGTTTTGAGTCCTGGTCCCGCAGGACGATAA
>JACUUW010000095.1 GCA_014859075.1 Desulforudis sp. | reverse complement strand
T
The DNA here is from genome assembly GCA_014859075.1 of Desulforudis sp. Lineage (GTDB taxonomy): Bacteria > Bacillota > Desulfotomaculia > Desulfotomaculales > Desulforudaceae > Desulfopertinax. The sequence continues at coordinate 7,176 of JACUUW010000095.1, read as the reverse complement.
ACGACCTGGTCGCGGGATCGGGCGTGCCGGAGCGGATCGCCCGGTGGAGCCGGGAGGCCGAACAGGAGGGGCTGCTGGATGTCGCCCGCGAGCACCGGCAGATCTGGGACGGTGTGGTCCAACTGTTCGATCAATTGGTAGAGACCCTGGGGGATGAGCGACTCTCTCTGGAAGAATACGCACGTATCCTTGAAGCAGGCGTGGCGGGCCTGCGGCTCTCCCTCATCCCGCCCGCTCTTGACCAGGTGCTGGTGGGTTCGCTGGACCGGTCCCGAAATCCTGACGTGCGGGCGACCTTTGTACTGGGGGTTTCCGACGGTGTGTTGCCGGCACGTCAGGTTGAGGGCGGGTTGTTCACCGACCGCGAACGGGAGGCACTGCTGGCCGCCGGCCTGGAGGTGGCCCCTGACGCCCGGCGGCGGCTGTATACGGAACAGTACCTGGTGTATATCGCCCTGACCCGGGCGAGTGAATATCTGTGGGTCAGCTACCCGTTGGCCGACGAGGAAGGGCGGGCGCTGGCCCCTTCCGGCGTGATCGGCCGGCTCAAGGAACTCTTTCCGGACCTCCGGGAGGAGACGCTGCCGGTTGAACCGCAAGGAACCGTTGCGGGAGCGGACGTGCCGTTCGTTTCGGTTCCGGACCGGACCCTGGGTTTCCTGGGCACGCGGTTGCGCGCGTGGCGGCACGGTAATCCGATTGACCCGCTCTGGTGGTCGGTGTACAACTGGTTTTGCGGCCGGGAAGCCTATAAAGATGGGTTGGGACTGGTGCTCCGGGCGCTGTTTCACGAGAACCGGAACGAGCCCCTGGACCCGGAGCGCTGCCGCCTGCTGTACGGCAGCCCGCTGGTCGTCAGCGTAACCAGACTGGAGAAGTTTCGGGGCTGCCCGTTCGCCCACTTCGCCTGCTACGGGTTGCGACTGCGGGAACGGGCCATGTGCAGACTCGAGGCGCCCGACCTGGGACAGTTTTTCCACGCGGCGCTCAAGGGTGTTGAGGACCGTTTGGCGGAGCAGTCCCTGGACTGGGGTGCCCTGGACGCGGCGGAGTGCCGGCGGCTCGCCGGACAGGTGGTGGACGGGTTGGCGCCGCGGCTCCGGAGCGAAATCCTGCTGAGCTCGCCCCGGTACCGGTTTCTGACCGGGAAGCTTGGGCGGGTGGTGGAGCACACCACTCGCGCTCTGGCTGCGCAGGCCCAACAAAGCCGATTTCGGCCCGTGGGTTGGGAAATCCCGTTCGGGCGCGGACACGATGTCCCGCCGCTGGTTTACGAACTGCCGGGCGGCGGCGTTCTGGAATTGGCGGGGCGGATCGACCGGGTGGACGTGGCCCGGACACCGGCCCGGAACTTTGTCCGGGTGGTGGATTACAAGGCCGAGGGTGCCGTCCTCCGGCTGGACGACGTTTTCTACGGCCTGGACATACAGCTCCTGGTGTACCTGGAGGCTTGCCTCCGGCACGCCGGCAAAATCGTGGGCGGGCCGTGCCTGCCCGGCGGCGCTTTCTACTTCCGGGTGGGGAGTCCGATGCTCCGAAAAAGGGCGCCGCTCTCGGCCGCCGAGATAGAGCCTCAGCTCATGAAACTGTACCGGATGCAGGGTCTCGTTCTGGAAGACACGGAACTGGTCCGGCTGATGGACGGCGCGGCGGCCGGCGAATCGCTGATCATCCCGGCCGGGTTCAACAAAGACGGGGGTCTGCGCCGCAAGCCGAACGTGTTGAAGCTCGAACACTTCGAGCGGTTGCGGGAACACCTGGGCCGGGTCATCAAGGACACAGGCGCGGCGATCGGGACCGGGGAAGTGACGGCCGCGCCTTACCGCAAGGGCGGCATGACCGCGTGCCGGTATTGTCCTTACAAGCCGGTGTGCGGTTTCGACCCGTTAATCGCCTCGGACCGGTACCGGGAACTCCGGCCGGTATCCGGACCGGAGGTGTGGCGTCTGCTGGGGGCGCCGGAGGAGGGAAAGGCGTGAACGGTGGTGTCAACTGGACGGGACCGCAACTGACCGCCCTCGGGGCCAGGGGCCAAAATCTGCTGGTGGCCGCCGGTGCCGGTTCCGGGAAGACCGCGGTGCTGGTGGAAAGGATCATCCGCCTGTTGTGTGATCCGGCGGCCCCGGTCGACGTCGACCGCCTCCTGGTGGTCACTTTTACAAACGCGGCCGCGCAGGAAATGCGCCGGCGGATCGCGGACGCCTTGACCCTGGAGCTGAAAAAAAGCCCGTCTGAACAATTGGAGCGCCAGCTCCGGCTACTGCCGCAGGCCCAGATCACCACCCTGCACTCGTTTTGCGGGGAGATGATGCGCCGCCACTACTACCTTTTAGACCTTGATCCGGAGTTCCGGATCGCGGACGAGACCGAGGCGGTCGTCGTCCGCCAGGAAACTCTGGCGGCGGTGTTTGAGGAGCACTACCGGAACATCGACCAGGATCCGGACTTCCGGTTTCTGGTGGATGGGTACGGGGGCGAACGCGACGATTTGGCCCTGCCGGAGTTGGTGGCCGGCCTGTACTTGTTTGCGCGCAGCAACCCCTGGCCGGAAAACTGGCTGGCCCGGGCGGCGGGGTTCGGCGCCGCGGAGCACCTGGACGGGGATGACCCGTTCGGAGCAGCCTTGCGCGAACTGGTGCGGGCGCGGCTGGAGGCGGTAGTTTACCTGCTGCGGTCGGCATTCGAGACGGCGAACGCGCCGGGCGGACCCGCGGCGTACGCGCGGGAACTGGAAACCGAGGCGGAAGCCGCCGAAGCCCTCCTGGCGCTGGCGGGCAGTGGGAAGTGGGCCGAGGTCCGCGCCGGGTTCCTGGCCTTTGAGTTCTGCGCCCGGTTACCGGCCGCGGGCGCCGCTGCCGATCAGGAACTGAAAGAGGTGTGCGCCGGTCTGCGCAGGCGCGCCAAGGACCGATTCGTCGAACTCCGGGAAGAACTGTTTTCGCGGACCCCCGAGGCACTGCTCGCGGAACAGGCCGCCGTCACGCCGGCGGTACGGCGGCTGGCCGGGTTGGCCGCCGCCTTTGGCGAGGCTTACCGAAAAGCCAAGCTGGCCCGCAACCTGGTCGACTTCGCGGACCTCGAGCATTACTGCCTGCAATTGTTGCTGGCCCCGGGAGCCGAGCCGGGAAGCCCGGCACCTTCGGCGGTGGCCGCGGAGCTGCGGCGGCACTTCGCGGAGGTGCTGGTGGACGAGTATCAGGACATCAACGGGGTGCAGGAAGCGATCCTGCGGCTGGTGTCCCGGAGCGAGGACGGGGTTCCGAACCTGGTCGTGGTCGGGGACGTGAAACAGAGCATATACCGGTTTCGCCTGGCCGAACCGGAACTGTTTCTGCAAAAGTACCGGGCGTTCCGGCCGGAGGATGGGGTGCGGAACCGGCGGGTGGACCTGGCGCATAACTTTCGCAGCCGCGCGGGGATCATCCACGCCGTAAATTTTGTGTTCAGCCGGATAATGACGCCGGCCGTCGGAGAATTGGCATACGACGGGGCGGCGGCCCTGATTTGCGGGCGGAGCGACGCCGGGGCCGCCGGGCGGCCGGAGCCGGTGGAGGTGTACCTTCTGGAACGCCGGGCCGAGGACACGACCGGAACGGAGGTGACGGTGGACGAGTCCGAATTGCCGGACGAAAGCGAGTACGACGCCGCGCAGCGCGAGGCGCGGGTGACCGGCGGGATCATCAGGCGGCTGGTTGACGGAGACGGCAAAACGCCGCCGCTGCGGATCCCGGACCCGGTCACCGGTGAAGAGCGCCGGGTGCAGTACCGGGACATAGTGGTGCTCCTGCGGGCCACCACGGGCAAGGCCGCCGTGTACCTGGAGGAATTTCGGCGCCTGGAGATCCCGGCGTACGCCAGAGTGGGGACCGGTTACTTCCAGGCCGGCGAAGTCGAGACAATTCTGTCACTGCTGAAAATTATCGACAACCCGCGACAGGACGTGCCGCTCGCGGCCGTACTCTGCTCGCCGCTGGTGGGACTGTTGGCCGGGGAGCTGGCCGACGTCCGGCTCGCGGCGCCCGCGGCGGACTTCTACGGAGCGGTGACGGCGGCGGCGGAGGCCGGCGGTGCGGCCGGCGAGAAACTGTCCGGGTTCTTGGCGCGGCTGGAGTCCTGGCGTTCCCAGGCCCGGCGGTGTTCGCCGGCCGACCTGATCTGGGCGGTCTACCGGGAAACCGGGTACTACGATTACGTGGGAGGGCTGCCCGGGGGCGCGGAGCGCCAGGCCAATCTGCGCGCCCTGCACGACCGGGCCAGGCAGTACGAGACCACTTCCTTCCGGGGGTTGTTCCGTTTCCTGCGTTTCCTCGAGCTGATCCGGGAAGGCGGCCGGGACCTGGGCCCCGCCCCGGCGCTTGGCGAGGGCGAGAACGTGGTCCGGATTATGAGCATTCACCAGAGCAAGGGGCTGGAATTCCCGGTGGTAATTCTGGCCGAACTCGGCCGGCGGTTTCACATGCCGGACCTGCGGCGCGAGGTGTTGTTTCACAAGGAGTGCGGGATAGCCGCCCACTACGTCGACTCGGAGGCCCGGATCAGCTACCCGACCGCGGCCTGGCACGCCCTCCGGGAACGTCGGCGGCGGGAAAACCTTTCGGAGGAGATGCGTATTCTGTACGTGGCCATGACCAGAGCCCGGGAGCGGCTGATCCTGGTGGGGTCGGCGGCTGGACTGGACCGGTGTCTGGCCCGCTGGCGCCGGATCCCGTCCGGACCCGAAGGAAACCTGCCCGCGCCGGTGCTGGCGGAGGCCCAAAGTCACCTGGACTGGTTGGTGCCGGCGCTCGCGGTGCACCCTGATGCCGGGCCGCTCGCGGCGGAGGTCAGTCGGTCAGGCCCGGCGGCGGTCACCGAGCAGTCGGCGTGGGCCGTGCACCTCCACCCTTTCGGGGAGTCCGGGGCCGGCGCGCCCGGTACCGGTGGGGCGGCGGGTGAACTGGTCGACCGGCTCCGCCGCGCTGCGCCGGTGCCTTCAAGCGGCGCGGTCGACGCGCCGGCGGCCCGCGCCCTCGACTGGGAGTACCCCTACCCGCTGCCGGCGGGGCTGCCGGCCAAGGTAACGGCCACCGAAGTGAAGCGGCGGTTCGACCTCCCCGGTGAGGAGGCGGCGGCCGTCACGCCCGTGACCGCGTTCACCGGCCGACCCCGATTCTTGGAGGCCGCCCGCGGCCTATCCGGACCGGTCTACGGAGCGGCGATGCACCTTGTGCTCCAGCACGTACAACTCGGTGGGGACCTGAGTGTGAAGGGGATCAGGGAACAGATCGCCCGGATGCTGGACCGGGAACTGCTCACCGCGGCAGAAGCGGCGGCCGTTGACGCGGCGGCCGTCGCCGGGTTTTTCGCCGGCAAGCTGGGGCGGCGGCTGCTCCGGGCCGATTGGGTCCGGCGCGAACTGCCGTTCTACCTGGCGGTCCCGGCCGGAGAGGTCTATCCGGAAGTGTGCGGGCCGGCCGCCGGGGAAACCGTGCTGATCCAGGGCGTAATCGACTGCCTGTTCGCCGACCCGGGCGGGTTGGTGCTGGTGGACTACAAGACAGACCGGGCGGCGGGGCGAGAGACTGAACTCGCGGCCCGCTACCAAGGGCAGATCAGGCTGTACTGCCGGGCGGTGGAGTCCATTCTGGGTACCTCGGTACAGGAACGGTATCTGTACCTGCTGGACACGGGCAGGGCTGTGGCGGTATAAAGAAATGATTTTGCTTTTTTCCCGGTTATATCCATTAAAATGCATAATGCGCCTGCCCCCTGAACAGACTAAGTTGGAAAACCCGGGAAGGGGGTGAACGTATGCCCGGTGAGATCAAGTGCACCGTGACTGAGTGTGAATACAACCAGAACGTCAAGTGTGACGCCCCGATGATTCAGGTGGATCGAAACCACGCAAGCAACGCGAAATCTTCGGATGAGACCAAATGTGAAACCTTTAAAAGGAAGATGTAAAGGCGGAAAGACTGGCCGAAAGAGCCAGTCTTTCACCATCCCCATCCCATCTTTTAAGTTAAGGGTCAGACCCCTAACTTAAACCCACGCGCACTCAACGGACACAATCTTCCAGACGCTGGAGGAAATCGGGGTGCCGGCACAGTATTCCTATTGGCGAACAAGGAATGGGTATGGCGGCAACCAAGACGGCGGGGCGACTGCAACGGGCGTGAGCCAGGGGAAAAGCCGGGCACGAGGAGTTGAGGGTACTGTGAAGATCGTGATTGACGCCGACGCCTGCCCGCGCGGCGTGCTTGAAATCTGCCACCGACTGGGGCGGGAGGCCGGGGTGGGCGTGTGGACGGTGGCCAGTTTCCACCACGAAATCAGGTCCGACCGGCACATTGTGGTGGGCGATGCACCCGAGGAAACAGATTTGGCGGTGGCAAACGCCACGCGACCAGGCGACATTGTGGTCACCCAGGACTGGGGTCTTGCTGCCCTGGTCCTCGGCCGGAAGGCCCGTGCCCTTTCCCCGGACGGTCGGATCCACCGACTGGACAAGCTTCCTTTTCTGTTGGAGGAACGGGCCCTCAAGGCCAGGTACCGGCGGGGCGGGGGCCGGACCAAAGGGCCGCGCAAGCGTGCGCGCGCAGACGATGAGCGGTTTACCGCCGCTCTCTCCCGGTTGCTGGGCCTGAAAGCGGTGGAATAAGTTCAACAGTTGTTTCTCCTACCGGCATAAACTGTCAGCGATTTTAAGGAACCTGAGCCGGTCCCGGGTTGTCTGGTTAAGGTAGGAACTAAATTCGGAAAACAACGGCGATTCCGAACGCAAAAACTCTAGCCGGTGTGGGGCAGGGAATGTGCAAAGATAGAGAAGAGTTTAGAATACTGATCGACAGATCGAAAAACTTGGCCGAGACGCTACGGATGGAAAACCAGGACTTGAGCGCCGTCGACCGTGCCAGACTGATCTTCCAGCTGCGCCTGGCCTATAACCTTACGGTTAGCCAGTGCGACGATCAGCGGTTGGCCCGCGAGTTGCTGGGACTGATTGAAGAATGCGAGGAACTGCTCAGTTCTTGAGCCCTCGGGCGTTGGTGTTTACTCGGCCGACGAGAGACTGAAAAGCGATTCGGCCACCGCCTTGATCTCCCCGGGTGGAATTTGCCCCCACATCCTGATGACCGTGCCGTTTTCAACCCAACGCAACTCGCACCAGGTGCCATTACGCACCAGCATTTGCCC